>NZ_LEKI01000268.1:0-4184 GCF_001029525.1 Nocardiopsis sp. RV163
CGCCCCGGCCCGAGGGGCTCGGCCCCCGGACGCGCCGCGTGCGCTCCCACACGGCCCCGTCCACGGCTGATGACCTTGCTGTCCGCCCGCTGACCAGTTGAGCCGGAGCCGGGAATCCGGCGGGTACCGCAGCGGCATAAACACGCTGTAGTGCGCGAATACTCCAGCGGCGATCCCTCATGTGACACCCGTCTTCACCCGCTTAGGATGAAGAGGATCAGCCCGAAGCGGCCGGAATCCCCACCGTCCCACGCACCCGGATCACGATCTCCCGAGTACGACAGCCCCGCCGGAACCGACCGCGTATCCGCTGCTCACACCGCCCTGAGCCGGGGGCGGGGCCGGGCTGGCGACACCAGGAGGGAAGCCAGGACGACCGCCCCTGCCCTGCCACGAAGCACTAATTCCACCCATACCGGTAATTCAATGCCTACAGCCGCATTCCTCTTTATCGCGCTTTCGAAACGCGCACGCGCAGCGGCCACGGCCGAAGGAAAGGTGAACGATGAACGGCCAGATCGAGCTGGCGGATCACTTCGAACGCTCCCGTAGACATCTGCGCGGAGTCGCCTTCCGCATGCTCGGGTCGGCCGCCGAGGCGGACGACGCCCTCCAGGAGACGTGGATCCGGGCGTGCCGGGGGGACTTCGGCGAGGTCTCCAACATGACGGGGTGGCTGACCACGATCGTCGGACGCGTCTGCCTCGACATGCTGCGCTCGCGCAAGAGCCGCCGCGAGGAGTTCATGGACGTCAGCGACATCGAGCCGCTGCTGGCCCAGGACCGGATCTCGGACCCCGAGGGCGAGGCGGTGCTGGCCGACTCCGTGGGTCTGGCCCTGCTCGTCGTGCTGGACAGGCTCAGCCCAGCCGAGCGCGTCGCCTTCGTCCTGCACGACCTGTTCGCCGTCCCCTTCGCCGAGATCGCGGAGATCGTCGAGCGCACCCCGACCGCGGCCAAGAAGATGGCGAGCCGGGCGCGGCAGAGGGTGAAGGGCACCACGAGCGTCCCCGAACCGGACCTCACACGGCAGCGCGAGGTCGTGGACGCCTTCCTCGACGCCTCCCGCGCGGGCGACCTGGACGGCCTGCTGAAGGTCCTGGCCCCCGACGTCGTGCGGCGGGCGGACCCGCAGGCCCTCCGGCTGCGCGAGCCCGCGGTGCTGCGCGGCGCGCGCCAGGTCGCCGGGGAGACCGCCAACAACGTCCGCAGGACACGCTTCGCCCGTCCCGCGCTCGTCAACGGCATGCCGGGTGCGGTCGTCGCCCCCGGCGGTCGGCTCCTGTTCGTGCTGGAGATCAGCGTCCGCGGCGACCGCGTCAGCGGGATCGAGATCATCGGCGCCCCGGAACGCCTGCGGGAGTTGGAGATCTCCGTGGCGGACCCGGCGTAGCGGTGACCCAGCGCACAGGCGCCGCGACGTCCGCCGACCGGGCCGGGGCCCGGCGGGCGGGCGGCCGCGGCGGTGTCCGCGCTGCTAGCGGTACCTTTCACGAACGGTCCGGAAACCCCCCGTCGCCTCCCACCGGTCACTTCTGCCCGTCGCTCTCCGTCATAGGGGTAGGAGCACTCAGCGACGACATCCACGGGGGACCAGTCGCGTGCCCCACCGCATCCGCACACGGACCCCGCGCCCGGAGCCGCGCGGGACACGACGGCCACGCGCCGAACGGGGGAAGAACGATGACGTCTTTGCTGCACCTGGACTCCAGCCACTCGGACCACTCGGTGAGCAGGTACCTCACCGGCCTGTTCGCCAGGGAGTGGCGGCGGCTGCACGGGGACGGGGGATACCGCTACCGGGACCTGGCCGCAGAACCGGTGCCGCTGGTCACCGCGACCTACTGCTCCTTCGCCCAGCGGGTTGAGAGGCGGGGCACCCTGCCGCTGACGGCGGTGACGGCCATGGCCGAGTCGCCGTCCGAGGAGCGGGAGTGGGCGGGGACCCTGCCCCTGATCGAGGAGGTCCTGAACGCGGACACCCTGCTGATCGGCCTCCCGATGTACAACTACACGGTTCCGGCCTCGCTCAAGGCTTGGATCGACAGGATCACCTTCCCCGGCGCCTTCAAGGACTCCCGCACCGGGGAGTCGCTGCTGCGCGACGCCCGGGCCGTGGTGGTCGCCGCGCGCGGAGGGGGCTACGGGCCGGGTTCGCCCAAGGAGGGGTTCGACTTCCAGACGCCCTACATGCGCATGTACCTGGAGGGCCTGGGCATCGCCGGTGAGAACGTGCACGTCGTCCACGCCGAGATGACCAGGGCCTCGGACGTCCCCGGGCTGGCGGAGTTCCAGGACATGGCCGCGCGTTCCCTGGCGGAGGCGGAGGAGCGGGTGACCCGCCTGCCCGCGCTGCTGGCACCGCGCGAGCCCGCTGTGCGCTGACACGGAGCGGCACCCGGTCGGCCGACCGCGCCGACCGGGCGCCGCCGCCGTCAGGCGGTCACCGCCGAGGGGTTGCCCTTGAGCATGAAGCCCTCGTAGTCGGCCGCGGCCACCTCACCGAGCTTCTGGCGGTAGTTGCCGAGCCCCGCGAAGTAGAACAGGACCCGCTTCTTCCTGCCCGGGATGTTCGCCCCGAAGATCCAGGAGTTGACCTTGGGGAACAGGGAGTGGTCGGCGATCTGCGCGCACAGCTCGGTCCAGCCGTCCTCCGCCTCCGGGGTCGGCTCGATGGAGGTCAGTTCCCGCTCCTCCATCATCCGGACCAGGTCGGTGATCCACTCGACCTGGGTCTCGATGGCCGTCGGCAGGTTGCTGAAGACGCTGTTGGGGCCGTAGACCATGAACATGTTGGGGAAGCCCGAGACGTTGACGCCGAGGTAGCTGGAGGGCGCGTCCCCCCAGTGGTCCTCGATGGTCACGCCGCCCCGGCCGCGGATGTCCATCTGCCGGTAGCTGCCCTCGACGGCCTCGAAGCCGGTCGCGAAGACGACGACGTCCAGTTCGTGCTCCACCCCGTCCTCGGTCACGATCCCCGTGGGGGTGAACTCCCGGATCGGGGTCTCCTTGAGGCTCACCAGGCTGACGTTGTCCCGGTTGTAGGACTCGTAGTAGTCCTCGTTGCAGACCGGGCGCTTGGCGTAGTAGTCGGTCGGCTGGAGCTTGCGGGCGGTCTCCGGGTCCTTGACGATCTCCCGGATCTTGGACCGGATGAAGTCGGCCGCCGCCTCGTTGGCCCGGGGGTCGAAGATGATGTCGGAGAAGGTGCCGAACATGAAGCGGAAGCCGTTGCCCCGGTCCCAGTTCTCCTGGAAGACCCGCTGGCGCTCCTCCTCGGAGACGCTCATCGCGGCGGTCTCGCTCTCCTCGAAGCCGCACGCCACGCGCGACTTCTTGGCCTGCTCCCAGACCTGGTCGTAGCGGCCGCGCAGGTCGGTGAAGTAGGCCTCGTCCACCTCGGTGTTGCCCGAGGGCACGTTGTACTGGGGGGTCCGCTGGAACACGGTGAGCTGCCCGGCGAGCTTTGAGGCCGCGCAGATGAACTGGGTTCCGGTGGAGCCGGTACCGATGACGCCGACCCTCTTGCCCTCGATGTCGAGGTCGTCGGGCCAGGAGCCGGTGTGGACCAGGCGGCCCCGGAAGCTGTCGCGGCCCTTGAACTCGGGGAAGTGGGAGGTGGACAGGGGCCCGAGGGCGGTCACCACGTAGCGGGCGGTGAGGGTCTCGCCCCCGCTGGTGGTCGCGGTCCACAGGGCGTCGGCCTCGTCGTAGACCAGCGTCTCGACGCCGGTGTTGAGCTGGATGTCCCGGGCGAGGTCGTGCCGCTCCACGACCGCCTCCAGGTAGCCCAGGATCTCGGCCTGGGACAGGTAGCGCTTCTTCCAGGTCCACTCCCGCAGCAGGTCGCGGTCGAAGGAGTACTGGTAGATGAAGCCCTCGCTGTCGGACATGGCGCCGGGGTAGCGGTTCCAGTACCAGGTGCCCCCGACCCCGCCCGCCTTGTCGAAGACCCGGACGGACAGGCCCAGTTCGTTGCGGAGCTTGTGCAGCGCGTAGATGCCGGCGAACCCGGCGCCGATGACGATCGCGTCCAGATCGGTGTTCTTCAGGGTGGTCACGGGACAGTTCCTCACGATCGTGGTGGGAAAGGGATGGTGTTCGAGCGGGGTTCGGGCCCCGGCCCTACCCCGCCGGGCGGGGGCAGGGGCCCGCGTCGTCGGTGGGGACGCCTCGCCCGAACG
>NZ_LEKI01000269.1:0-4162 GCF_001029525.1 Nocardiopsis sp. RV163
GTCCCCCTCCGAGCGCACCCGCTTGTAGTGGTTGTACACCGCCACCGACAACGCCTTCTTGGCCTGCTCCTGACCGATCACGTACGAGTCCAGGAACTCGTAGATCTCCCGGGGCTTGGGCAGAGAGTCCCAGGTGAGCTCGGTGGCGTCGGCGAGTTCCTCTTCGATGATCTCGTTGCACAGATCAATGCACTCATCGCAGATGTACACGCCGGGGCCGGCGATGAGCTTCTTCACCTGCTTCTGGCTCTTGCCGCAGAACGAGCACTTCAACAGGTCCCCGCCGTCGCCGATGCGTGCCACCCAGCCACTCCTCAAAACTAAGGCCGCCCCGTCGGTGCCGCTCGCGCGGGCAACCGCCCGGAAGTCGAAAATCTTCCGTGACCGTCCACAGCGGTGGTCACGGACGAGGCGATCTGTGTGTCGCTCTCCGTCAGACTAAGCGAAAAACCGGACCGGCTTCACCACCGGGCTCCCCCAGGCGGGTCATGGGCCGGTCCGGCCTGCGCTTCACCTTCGCCCGAACGCCCTGCCCGGCGCCGCGTCCGCGCGCCCGGTCAGGCCGTCCGGCTGTGCCGCGGCCCTGCGTTCAGGACTTCAGGGAGGCCTTGCGGTAGGGCAGCACGAAGTCGATGATGCCGTAGTCCTTGGCTTCCTCGGCGGTCAGGATCTTGTCCCGCTCGATGTCCTTGGAGACCTTCTCGACGGAGTGCCCGGTGTGGCGGGCCAGGGTGGTCTCCAGCTGCGTACGGATACGGGTGATCTCGTTCGCCTGGATCTCGATGTCGCTGGCCTGGCCGTGCATGCCCTCGGTCGCGGGCTGGTGGATCAGGATGCGGGCGTTGGGCAGCGCGCCGCGCTTGCCCGCCGTCCCGCCCGCGAGCAGGATCGCGGCGGCCGAGGCGGCCTGGCCGATGCACACCGTCTGGATGTCGGGGCGGACGAACTGCATCGTGTCGTAGATCGCCATGAGGGAGGTGAAGGAGCCGCCCGGCGAGTTGATGTACATCTGGATGTCCCGCTCGGAGTCGAGCTGCTCCAGGGTGATGAGCTGGGCCATCAGGTCGTTGGCCGACGTGTCGTCGATCTGGACGCCGACGAAGATGATCCGCTCCTCGAAGAGCTTGTTGTACGGATTCATCTCCTTGACGCCGTAGGACGTCCGCTCCACGTAGGACGGCAGGACGTAGCGACCCTGGGGGGCCATCGAGGCCGCGCCGCCGATGAGACTGGGGTTGAACTCGGTCATTTCACGCCTTCCACGCACTGCGCCGTTCCTGGGATGAGGTCCGACGGATCAACTCTGGGTTCGGCCCTGGGTCACGTCGAGGGTCCCTTCGAGGACCTCGTCGATGAAGCCGTACTCCTTGGACTCCTGGGCCGTGAACCAGCGGTCGCGGTCGGCGTCCTTCTCGATCTGCTCGACCGTCTGGCCCGTGTGCTCGGAGATCTTCTCGATGAACATCTTCTTCACGTAGAGCAGCTGGTCGGCCAGGATGCGGATGTCGGAGGCGGTGCCACCGATGCCGCCCGAAGGCTGGTGCATCATGACGCGGGTGTGCGGCAGCGCGTAGCGCTTGCCCGGCGCTCCGGCGCACAGGAGCATCTGGCCCATGGACGCGGCCATACCGATACCCACGGTGCGCACGTCGTTGGGGATGTACTGCATGACGTCGTAGATCGCCATGCCCGCGGTCACGGAACCGCCGGGCGAGTTGATGTACATGGTGATGTCGCGCTGGCGGTCCTCCGCGGACAGCAGCAGCAGCTCGCCCACCAGGCGGTTGGCGATCTCGTCGTCGACCTGCTGGCCGAGGAAGACGATTCGCTGGCGCAACAGGCGCTGAGGCGTCTGCTCAAACAAAGGGGAAATCTGGGTCTCCGACGTACGGGCGTCGAAACGCGGGGACTCTTCAAAGGTCGACGGCACTCTCGTCACCTGCTCCGGAATCGAAACGGTTGCGATACAGCGACACTAACGCCGCGCGGCACCGCGCTCGTCCGGTTCGCGCCCCTGTTCGCTTTGAGCGCAGGGTGGCACGATCTCCGTACAGGGCGTTCTTCCACAGGCGAACACGACGCGGGCCCCGCCCGACCGGAGGGTCGGACGGGGCCCGTACGCGCGGCTCCCGGGGCTACCGGGGCCTACTTGGCTCCCTCGGCCTTGGCGTCGTCGGCCTCGGCCTCGACGGCCGCGTCCGCGGCGCCGCCCTCGGCGTCGTCCTCGACGGCCTCCAGGGCCTCACCCGCGGCGACGGCGGCGGCCTTGGCGGCCTCCTCCTCGGCGGTCTCCTGCTCGACGACGTTGCCGTCCTCGTCGGTGATCCGGGCGCCGGCCAGGACCAGGTCCATGGCCTTGCCGCGGACGACCTCGGTGAAGGCGACGCGGATCTGGTTGGACTCGACCAGGTGCTGGGCGAGCTGGTCCGGGCTCACGCCCATGCGCTGGGCCTGCTCGAAGACGTACTGGCTGAGCTCGCCCTGGTCGGCGCTCAGGTCCTCCTGGATGGCGAGCTGGTCGAGGATGAACCCGGCCTTGACCGCGGAGCGGGCGCCGGTGGTCAGCTCCTCGTCGAACTCCTCCTCGGTCTTCTCCTGCGACTCGAGGTAGGCCTCCTTGGTGAGGCCGCTCTGCGCGAGCTGCTGCTCCAGGCTCTGGCGGCGGCGGGTGATCTCCTCCTCGACGACCGCCTCGGGCAGCGGGATGTCGACGGAGTCGATCAGCTGCTCCAGGGCCTTGTCGCGGGCGGCGGAGAGCTGCTGGAGGCGGCGGACCTCGCCCATGCGGTTGCGCACGTCCGCGCGCAGCTCGTCGATGGTGTCGAACTCCGAGGCGAGCTGGGCGAACTCGTCGTCCAGCTCGGGCAGCTCCTTGACCTTCACGCTGTGCACGGTGACGGTGACGTCCGCCTCCCGGCCCTCGTGCTCACCGCCGACGAGGGTGGTGGAGAAGGTGGCCTCGCCACCGGCCTCCATGCCGCGCAGGGTCTCGTCGAGGCCCTCCAGCATGGCGTTGGTGCCGACCTCGTAGGAGTAGCCGCTGACCGCGACGTCCTCGAGCTTCTCGCCGTCGACGGCGGCGGACAGGTCGATGGACAGGTGGTCGCCGTCCTCGACGGGGCGGTCCACGCCCACCAGGGTGGAGAAGCGCTCGCGCAGGGTGCCGATCTGCTCGTCGACCTGCTCGTCGGTCACCTCGGCGCTGTCGACGGTGACCTCGATGCCCTTGTAGTTCTCGACCTCGAACTTGGGGCGGACGTCGACCTCGGCCGTGAAGGCGAGCTCGTCGTTGTCCTCCAGCTTGGTGACCTCCACGTCGGGCTGGCCGAGCGCGAAGAGCTCCTCCTTCTGGATGGCTTCGTTGTAGAGCTCCGGAACGGCGTGGTTGACCGCTTCGCTGATCACCGCGCCGCGGCCGACGTAACGGTCGATCAGCCGCGCCGGCGCCTTGCCGGGGCGGAAGCCCTTGATCCGGACCTGCTTGGCGAGCGACTTGTAGGTCACGTCGAAAGCGTGATCGAGCTCCTCGAAGGGCACCTCGATGGTCAGCTTGACCCGGGTGGGGCTCAGCTCCTCGACATCGGTCTTCACGGGGCGGTACTCCTAGGTTTGCCGGCTGGTGTCCGCGTCGGCCCGCAGGCGCACCACACACAACGGCGAAAGGCACGCGCGCACCCCCGGGGTCTTGACGACCGCATCCAGCGGGGATGCCCTGCGACGGGCTGGGACTTACAGTTTCCTGCTGATCGCACCAAGTCTAGGGCAGATACACAGGGGGCCACGGCGCGCGGCCGGAGCCGCTGCCACGGTGGTTTAGTCGGGGTGGCGGGATTCGAACCCGCGGCCTCATGCTCCCAAAGCATGCGCGCTAACCAAGCTGCGCCACACCCCGTGTGCCGAACCAAGGATGGCACTCCTGAAAGGTGTGTGCGACCACGGCTCCGGAGACTGTAGTCTTGTCCCCGTCGGCTCCACGAGTCTAGAGGACGCTCGAAGTCTCCGGTGCCACGCGGGCGTAGTTCAATGGTAGAACACCAGCCTTCCAAGCTGGCCATGCGAGTTCGATTCTCGTCGCCCGCTCCGCTCGGGGCGAGCTGTGCACTCACGCACCAGCTCGCTTCGCCATTTCCCCGGGGACGAACCAGGCCCCCACTCCCCCTCC
>NZ_LEKI01000026.1:0-46574 GCF_001029525.1 Nocardiopsis sp. RV163
GGGCTGCCGCGCGCGGCCTCGGCGGCCAGCCGGGTCACGGCGGCCGACATCCGCTCGACGGGCAGCTCGATCCGGGTCACGTCCAGTCCCGCGAGGTCCTCGGGGAAGCTGCCGACGGCCACCAGGGAGACGTCCCCCGGCACGTCGGCGCCGCGCGCGGCGAGGTGGCGCAGGACGCCGGGCACGGCGGCGGGGTGCTGGAGGGCGAGCGCCGTGGGCGGGCGCTCCCCGTCGAGGAGCGAGTCCAGCCGCCGGTGCAGCTCCGCGGGGTCCTTCGCCGAGGGCAGGACGCGCACGGGGACGCCGAGTTCGGCGGCGGCGCGATCGGCCCCGCGCAGACCGCGCACGGAGTAGCTGCGGCCCGAGGCGATGTCCTCCTCCACCGTCGAGACGAAGCACAGGTCGCGGTGCCCGGCCCCGTGCAGCAGGCGCAGCGAGGCGACCGCGGCCTCCTCCCAGTCGAGGTCGGCCCAGGGCGCGGCGTCCTCGTCGGAGGGGCGGCCGAGGACCACCACGGGGAACCCCAGCGCGTCCATCGCGCCGATGCGGGGGTCCTCCATCTCCACGCCCATGATCACCGCGACGTCGGCGAGCCTGCTGCGCGCGGCGCGCTCCAGCCCGTGCGCCCCGGCGTCGTCGTCGCGCACGGTCAGGAGCAGCAGGTCGTAGCCCAGCTCCCCGGCGGCGCGGCTCAGTCCGTGCATGAACCGCCCGCCGACCGGCAGGTAGCCGGACGAGGCCAGCGGCAGGGCCAGCGCGATCACGCGGGTGCGGGCGCTGCGCAGGGAGCGCGCGCCCGCGTTGGGGTGGTAGCCGAGTTCGTCGACGGCCCTCCGCACGGCGGACCGGGTCCGTTCGGAGACGCTGCGGGAGCCGCTGAGCACGTAGGACACCGTGCTCGGGGCCACGCCCGCCGCCGCGGCGACGTCCTTGATGGTCACCATCACGGACTCCCTCCCCCCACACCGTTGTCGAAACGATTCGACAAGCTGCCGTGCGCGGTCGTCGAATCGATTCGATGAACGGGCACCATGGTAGGAACCACACTCCTGTGTGACAACCCCCTCATGGGAGGTTCCCCCGCGGAGTCCGGGGGACGGGCCGCCCCGGCCCGCCGCGCGCCGGACCGGCGGCGCCCCGCGCCGGGGCTCCCCTCAGGAGGCGGTGTCGGAGGAGCGCTCCCTCTCCTGCTCGGCGCCGCTCCGCGCAGTCGGTTCCGCGCCCTCCTCCGGTGCGGCGGGGGCGGTGCGGCGCTCGACCAGGTGGGCGCGCAGCGACCAGACCACGGCGCCGATCCACGCCGCCCACACGAGCACGTGGACGGCCGTCTGGACCGCCGGGGGAAGGGCCAGCAACTCGGTGCCGAGCAGCGTCCGGGTGTTGGTCAGCACGATCAGCCCGCCGACCAGCGAACCGAGGATGCGGGGCGGGATGTAGCGCACGATCCAGGCGGCGACCGGCGCCGCGACGATGCCGCTGATCAGCAGCGCGAGCACCCAGCCGACGTTGATCCCGGCCGCGCCCAGACCGACGAGGAAGCCGAGGCTGGCCGCGAGGGCGACGATGAACTCGCTGGTGTCGATGGTGCCGACGACCTTGCGCGGCTCCATGCGCCCGCTGGCCAGCAGGGCGGGGGTGCCGACCGGGCCCCAGCCGCCGCCTCCGGTGGCGTCGACGAACCCGCCCACCAGGCCGAGCGGGGTCAGGAAGCGCCTGCGCAGGGGCTTGTCCAGGTTCCGGGTCGGCGTTCCCCACGCGGTGAAGCGGATGAGGATGTAGAGGCCGAGCGCGAGCAGGATGCCGGACATGATCGGCGCGGCGGCCTCGGTGGACAGCCAGCTCAGGAAGGTCGCTCCGGCGAACGAGCCGATCGCGCCGGGCAGGGCGATGCGCCGGACGACCTTCCAGTCGACGTTGCCCAGCTTCCAGTGCGAGACGCCCGAGGCCAGCGTGGTGCCGATCTCGGCGAGGTGGACCGTGGCCGAGGCCGCGGCCGGGTTGGTGCCGAAGAGCAGGAGCAGGGTGGTGGAGGTGACGCCGTAGGCCATGCCGAGGCTGCCGTCGACGAGTTGGGCGAAGAATCCCGCGACGGCGAGGAGGACGAGAGTGCGCATGTGGGCCTTCCGGTCGGGAGGGATACGCGGGGCGGTGGAGGTCGGCGCGGTGTCCGGCCCGGACGCGGCGCCCGGTCCGCCGCGGGCGCCGGACCGGTTGCCGTTGTGGCGACGGAAGTAAAGCTACCATGTTGGTAGGAATAGTGGCCAAGTATGCCGCCGGAGGGTCGCGGGGGTTTGCGGCCATGCCGGCTCTCGGTATCCCGAACCCGTCACCGCCGGCGGCACCCCGGTCGCCGGAACCCTCCAGACCAGCGCCGGAGACCGCACCGAGACCACCGTCGAGGTCCACCCGCGCGACGCCGCCAAGGAGAGCGACGTGCGGGCCCCCGAACGGGCCGAGGTCGAGTACGCCGGGGGCCGCCTCCAGGTGAGGGGCCCCGGGCCCCGGGCCCGGGCCGCGTGATCGGGCGCAAGGGCATGGCCGACATCACCGCCGAGCGCGCGAACCCCACCCACGACGTGCTCAGCGAACTCACCGGCGGGGATCTGGCCGACGAGGAGTTGAAGGGCGTCAGCCCGGTCCTGTCGGCGGCCGGGTTCGACACCGCCGCGAACACCCCGGCGCTGGACGCCTTCGCCCTGCTGCGCGACCCGGAGCGGCTGGCCGCCCTGCGCGCCGCCCTCGCGCTCGCCGACAGTGCCGCGGAGGAGCTGCTGCGGTACCCGAGCGCGGCCAGGACGTTCATGGGGACGGCGCTGGAGAACGTCGAGCTGGGCGGCCGGACCGTCGAGGCGGGTACGACGGTCATCCTGTCGCTCAACACCATCGACCGCGATCCCGAGCGCTTCACCGACCCCCGCGTCCTCGACGCCGACGGGCGCGAGGGCGGGCACCCGGCCTTCGTCCGCGGCATCCACCAGTGCCCGTGCCAGAGCAGGCCCGCGTCGAGATGCGGGTCGCGCTGCCCGCGCTGTTCGACCGATACCCCACGTTGCGGCTGGCAGGGCCCGCCGAGCAGGTCGAGGCCGGACCGCGCCCGGAGACCGCGGACCTTCACGGGCTAGACCGCGGACCTGCACGGGCTGAAGAACCTCCCGGTCACCTGGGACACGCCTACGGTGACGGCGTGGGGTGACCGCTCAGGCGGGGGAGCGTGACCGTCACGGTCAGCCCCCCGCCCGCGCGCGGACGCAGGTCCAGCGCGCCGCCGTGGACCTCGACCACCCGCGCGACCAGGGCCAGCCCCAGACCGTGACCCGAGTCGGGCCCGAACCTGCCCCGTCCGCGCAGGAAGGGTTCGTGCAGTCGGGCCACCGTCTCGGGCGTGTGGTGCGGACCGGTGTTGTCGACCCGCAGGACGGCTCCGGCGCCGGGGGAGCGGCCGGTGCCGACCGAAGCCGTCCCGCCCCGCCCCGAGTTGTGGCGCAGCGCGTTCTGCACCAGGTTCTGCGTGAGCTGGGTGAGCAGCGCGGGGTCGCCGAGCGTCGGAGCCGGAGCCGACGCCAGGTACAGCCGCACTCCGCGGCGCTCGGCCTCCGCCGAGTTCTCGGCCACGACGCCGCGGACGATGTCGGCCAGGTCGACCGGCGCGGAGACGGCGGTCACGGCGTTCGCGTCGGCCAGCCGCAGGAGGGCCTCGGTGAGCTCGACCGCCCGGGCGTTGGTGACACTGAGCCGTTCGACCAGGCGCGGGACGTCCTGCCCCTCCGGGTCGCGTCGGGCCACGTCCAGGAGGGTGGCCGTCACGGCCAGCGGGGTCCGCAGCTCGTGGGAGGCGTTGGCGGCGAAGCGCTCCTGGGTCTCGAAGGCGTTCTCCAGGCGGTCGAGCATGTGGTCGAAGGCGTCGGCGAGCTGCCGGAACTCGTCGTCGCGCTCGTACAGCCGGATGCGGTGCTCCAGCCGCCCCGAGGCGGCGATGCGCACGGCCTCGTTGATCCTGTGCAGGGGGCGCAGCACCCATCCGGCGAGGAACCACCCCCCGACGAGCCCGATCACGGCCAACACCACCAAGACGACCCCGGAGACCACGATGACGGCGTCGAGGATCTGCCCTCGGGTGGGGACGACCGGGCCGCCGGAGTCGCGCGGGTTGGCCGCCGTGAGCGGGTAGTCGGGGACGTATCGCAGGACCACGTAGACCCCGGCCATCACCGCCAGGCCCGCCGCCACGAGGAACCCGGCGTAGCTCAGGGCCAGGCGAAGGCGTGCGCTTCCCCTGCTCCCCGACGGGCCGGGGACGTGTGCGTTCACCGCGCCTCCCCGGGATCGGCGAGACGGTAACCGGCCCCGGGGACGGTGACGATGGGGTCCGGCCTGCCCAGGGACCTGCGCAGCTGCGACACCGTCACCCGGGGCGCGCTGGTGAACGGATCGGCGTTCTCGTCCCAGACCTTCTCCAGCAGCGTCTCGGAGCTGACCACGCCCCCTCCCGCCCTGATGAGCAGCTCCAGGACGGCGAACTGTTTGCGGGGCAGCCTCAGCCGGCGCCCGTCCCGTTCGGCCTCCCGGCGGTACGGGTCCAGGCGCAGACCGCCCCATTCCAGGACCGGCGGAACGGAGGAGGAGGGCCTCCTGGCGAGTGCGCGCAGGCGCACGACCAGTTCCTCCAGCGCGAAGGGCTTGGTGAGGTAGTCGTCGGCGCCCAGCGCGAACCCGCCCACCTTGTCCCGCAGCCGGGTCGCGGCGGTGAGCATCAGGACCCTGGTCCCGGGATGGTCGCGCACCACCGCCGCGCACACGTCGTCACCGTGGACCCCCGGGATGTCCCGGTCGAGGACGATCGCGTCGTAGTCGTTGACCGAGGCGCGCTCCAACGCCCGGTCGCCGTCGAGGGCGATGTCGGCGGCGATGGCCTCCTGGCGCAGCCCCGCCTGGAGCGCCTCGGCCATGAAGACCTCGTCCTCGACGATCAGCACACGCATGGTGTCCCCTCCCGCTCCGATCGCTGCCGCGCCCCGGCACGCCCCGCCGACGGCGCCGGCGTCCGCGCGACCCGGCTCCGTGGCCGTTCAGCATAGGCGGGGGCCCGTTGCGAAAACGTTGGGCGCCGGGCGCGGGGACCACACATCCGCGCAACAACCGGCCTCCTACGGTCGGGCGCATGCGAAGTCGTACTCTCCTTGCCGCTCTCGTCCTTGCGGTGACCGCGACCGCGGTCACCACGGCCCCGGCGCACGCCGTCGTGGGCGGCAGACCTTCAACACAGTCGTACGGGTTCATGGGCTCGTTCCAGCCGGACTACCCCGCGCCGCCGCGCCCGGACGGCCACGGCTGCGGGGTCGTCGTCCTGGCGCCCCAGTGGGTGCTCACCGCCAGCCACTGCGCGGGAAAGAACCCGACCAACGCTCAGACGGGCGTTCCGCGGGGCTGGAGCGTCCGCGTCGGTTCGCCGGACTCCGACTCCGGGGGCGAGGTGGCCGAGGTGGACCACTACTACCGGCTGGCCACGAACAGGGACGAAGGGGGTTTCTGGGGCAGGGACCTCGCGCTGATGCACCTGGAGCACCCCGTCGAGGCCCAACCGTTGCCCATCGCCTCGGCCTCGCCGCCGCCCGGGACACCGGTGCGGATCATGGGCTGGGGCATGACGTGCGACGACAGCGGGAACCCCGACTGCTTCCCGACACGGTTGCGGGAGGCCGACACCGTGGCGCAGCCGCCCTCGGCGTGCCTCGGCCAGGCGGTCGAGGGCGAGTTGTGCGTCGGCAGCAGGGACGGGAGCGTGGCCGCGGCCAACATGGACTCGGGCGGCCCCGCGCTGGTCCGCGAGGACGGCGAGTGGGCGCTGGCCGGGGTGGTCAGCGGTCCCAGCGGGGACGGGGCGCCCACGCTGTTCACCGACGCCACCCGGCACACCGGGTGGATCGACGGCGTCGTCTCCGGCGCCGACGTGCCCCCGGACGACGAGATCCCGGACGTGGCGGGCATGGTGGGCCTCCAGGGCTGCGTGGGCTCGGTGGTGCGCACCCCGACCTCGGAGCCGGACGCGCCGGCGCTGATGCTGACCAACGGCCACTGCGTACAGGGGGACCGGCCGGCGCCTGGGGAGGCCCTCGTGGACCGGCCCGCCGACCTGGAGGTGCCCGTGGCCGATTCCCGGGGCTACCCGCTGGTCACCGCCCGGGCCGAGCGTCTGGTGTACGCGACGATGACCGGGACCGACGTCGCGCTCTACCGCCTGGACCTGACCTACGAGCAGTTGGACGCCCGGGGGGCGAAGGTCTTCGAACTCGGGACCGCCCCCGTGCGCTCCGGCGACGAGGTGACCATGGTCTCTACCGGCACCCGGTCGGACTGCTCCGCCGAGGCCGTGCCCGCGCACCTGCGCGAGGGCGGCTACCAGCAGGACGACCCGATCCGCTACGCCTCCGGAGAGGGGTGCCTCCCCTACCCCGGCATGTCCGGTTCGGTGCTGTTGGCCGCCGACGGCTCCACCGTCGTGGGCGTTCACAACACCCACAACAGGGACGGAGGGGAGTGCACCGACGACAACCCCTGCGAGGTGGACGCGGACGGGAACGTGACCTTCGAACAGGGACGCGGTTACGGCCAGCAGGTCCACACGGTTCCGGCCTGCCTGACGGACCGTTCGGAACTGGACCTGTCACGCCGGGGCTGCTCCCTCACCGGCGCCGCGTCGGCCTGACCGCCCCGAGACCCCGGACGGGGCCGCGACGCGCAGCCCGCGCGCGGCCCCGCCCCGTCCGCACCGTGGCCCGGGCAAGAGAAAAGGCCCTGCGAGCAGGGCCTTCGTTTGTGTCCGAGGGGGAGTCGAACCTTCCCCCCACAGGGCCCGAGCCCGCTGGTCCTGAGTGCGGACCTGTCGTTGGACGGGCGGCGGGCTGGGATGGGTTCTTCCCGCTGGGCCCGCTGGACGACTATCGCCGCCGTGCTGATGCTGGCTGTGATCGCGGCCGTCGTCTCCTGCTCGCACATGTACGAACTCGCTCTGCGCCACGGTGAGCCCGAGTGGCGCGCGGCCCTGTTCCCGCTCCCGGTCGACGGTGTGATCGTCGCCTCCTCCATGACGCTGCTCAGCGACGCTCGCAGCGGCCGTAAGGGCGGTCTCGGTGGGGCTGAGGCCACTCCACCGCCTACTTCAGCCAGGACGCCCATCGGACGGTGTTCCCGGACGTGGCTCGGTGCTGCTCGTCAGGTCGCCGAGGCAGCCAGGGCCAGAAGCGCGAGAGTGATGGCGTTGTAGAGCGCGTGCATGAGGACCCCGGGCCAGATGGATCCGCTGCGCCGGTAGAGCTCGCCAGCGATCAACCCGACGATCACGGCCGCGGGAAGGACTTCGTTGATGCCGTGCATGAGCGCGAACACCACCGCGCTGCCGACAACGCCGACCAGGGCGCCATAGCGCAAAAGCGCGGAGGTCACCACCCCGCGGAACAAGAACTCCTCCCCGATAGGGGTGAGCACTGCCAAGGTCAGCATCATCAGCGCCAGCGACACCAGTCCGGCTCCGGCCCCGGCGGCGTAGCTGGCCTGGGTGTCGGTTTCCACGTCGATGATGAGGGTGACCAGGTACACGGCCACGACCCTGGCCGCGAACGCGACGAGCCCTGCGGCCAGACCGATCAGCAGCCAGCGCACGGTGGTGCGCCGCACCCCGAAGGCCTCCCATGAGCGCCGGCGCACCAGCGCGGCCGCGGCGAAGGCGAGGAGTCCGCCCCCGCCACTGACCACGCCGCCGACGATGCCGGCGGTGGGGTCGCTCATGCCCAGACGGCCCAGTTGGGGTGCGAGCACGAACGCGATGAGTGCCATGATCGCCAACCCCACGCTCAGCTCGACCCATCCGGGGCGTGGCTTGGTGGGGTCCATCCTCTGTGCGGTGGAGGGGGAAGTCATCGGGCGGGATCCTTTCCAGGGGCGGCTTCGTGGTTCGGGCCGTCACCCAGTTGACGAGAGCAGAGCGGTTGTGCCCTCTTGCCTCTTCGGTCGGTGGATATTCTGTTTCGCACTGATGGTGAGGGAGGTGGCGGTGTCAATTTCACGAGTGTGCTTCGCACGCACCCAGCCATGGACAACCGCCACCGGATACGTCCGAGCCGTACTCTCTGACCTTTCCGAACACAACGGGTGGACCACCGCGGACTCGCAACCAGCCATCACACAACAACGCCGGGGCCGTGGGCCACCGGAAGGTTCAGACATCGATGGGATGATCGATCCGACCGTTCCCGCTGCTTCGGGAACCGATTCGGCGAGGCTCTCTCCTGAACACCACGTAGGAGATCGCCAGGAAGACCGGGATCACCGAAACTGCCGATAGCGCGTAGAAAGTCGCGTGGTACTCGCTGATCGTGAAAAGGGCCGGAGTGGTTATGACTCCTCCGGTCGGGTTGACCACGACAAAGTAGACGGCGTTGAAGGCGAAGTGTGCGCCGATGGCGAGCTCAGTGGTCCCGTCCACCAACGAGACGATCGTCCATACCAGACCCGGGCCCAGGAAATAGAAGAGGACCATCGTGAGCCAACCGCCTGCTTCTGCTTCCGGGTTGCCGAGGTGCAGCAGGGCGAATACCACGGCCGGCACGAGCGCCAAGAAGACACGGTTGGCCCAGATGAGGCTGGTGGCCTGTACCAGGTAGCCCCGGCAGAACAGTTCCTCGGTGGTGGTCTGAATCGCGATGAGCACCAGTGCCACGGGCACGAAGAGCGCGAACGTTGCAGGGTCGGAGGTGAAGACGAGGGTCTCGGGATAGAGGAGATACTGCCCGAGTACGAGTATCAGGGACCACGGCACGAACATCGCTGCGAAACCGTGGCCAATGCGACGCCAGTTGACTTTTTCCCTCGCCGTGACGAGCTTACGGGGGTGGCGGCGGTGAATAAGGGTGACCGTGACGAGGATTCCGGCCAGAAAGAACACATTGCTCAGCATGAGCGCCGCGAATTCGCTCACGGGGCCGAGTGCGGAGAGGTCCCCCTGACTCAAGAAGATCCCCACCTCCTCCCCCCGGCCGCCGACGGCCGACGCGATGAGCATGGTGGCGGCCCCGGCGCCGACCACATAGAAGGAGATGATGACCGCCAACCCCACCAGGTACCGCCACCACCGATGCCCACCTCCTCGGGCCGCTTCCACGAAATGAGATTCTTTTCCTTCGGCGAAGGCCACGATTTTTCCTTTGCGTCGGTGGTTGGGGAACTGGCCGGAGCAGGAACCCTGAGCCACGCAGCTCGCGCGTGTGCGGGTGGTCGACGATCAGAGATCTGGCCCCCGGCTCGCGGAGGACAGGCGCTCACGGTGGGCGCGATAGAGACGGGTCCCGATCGGGCGACCGGCGTGCCAGACGACCGCGGGGACGGCGGCGCGCAGGAGCTGGGCCTGCTCCTCGCTCGCCCCGTGCAGGGCCATGCCCAGCATCAGCAGACGTCGAACGAAGGTCACCTTGCCGAAGGACGCCTCGACGGTCGCCTTCCACTCTCGTTCGGTCAGGCAGCGATCGATGAGCGGCAGGATCCGCTCCTCCTCCAGCGCCAGATGCTCGTACAGCGCCGGCAACAGACGCTCCGCGACGGCGGCGACAGCATCCCGGTCGGCGGCGTCGGCGGAGGCCCGCCAACGCCGACTGCCCGCGGCGAGCGCCTCCAACTCGCCGTCGATGAAGGCGTGCTGCCGGTCCATCGTCTCGACGAGGGGCTCGACGTCGGCGGGGCAGCGCTCCCGCAGCCGGGGCCACACATGGTCGTCCTCGCTGGTGTGGTGGGCGTGCAGGAAGTCGACCATCATCAGGACGTGGTCGGCGACGACGTCGGCGCTGACCGCGTCACCCGGCGCGACGCCCGCGACCAGGGCGGGCATAGCGCCGAACTGCCGCCGCATCGCGTCGTGCGCGCCGATCATGTCGCGGCTGTCGGCCATCTTCTCGTTGTGCATGGGAGCAGCTTCGAGGCCGTGCCTTTCAAGCCGCCTACAACGCGAATACGGCGGCCGCCGCGCCGTTTGCCGCCGTCGGCGGCATGGGCTTACATGGTGCGGTGCTGACATTCTCGGTGCTGGGTCCGTTCGAGGTTCGCGCGGGAGATCAGCCGGTCCACGTCGGGGGCCGGCTGCCCCGCAGGCTGCTGGCGATCCTGATCGCCGCGGAAGGGCGGCCGGTCTGGGATGACCGCCTGGCCGAAGGACTGTGGGGTGACCGCCAGCCACGCAATCCGGCGGGCGCCCTGCAGGTGTACGTCTCCCGCCTGCGCCGGGTGCTGCCGGGCACGGCGTTGCAGCGGTCCCCCGGTGGCTATCGGCTTCTCGCCGCCGACACCGACGTCGAACGGTTTCGCGGCCACCTCGTCCGCGCCCGCGCGCTGGCGGCCGGCGGCCGCCACGCCGATGCGCACGAGGCCTTCGACACGGCGCTGCGGTTGTGGCGCGGGACACCGTACGAGGACCTGGCCGACGACGAGTCGACGGCCTCGATCCGTGCCGCCCTGGTGGAACAGCGCGACAGCGCCCAGGAGGAGGGCGCTGCGGCGCTGCTGGCCGCCGGAGACCACGTCGGTGCGACGGCCAGGCTCGAGCTGCTGGTGCACGCCGAGCCGTACCGCGAACGCCGATGGCAGTTACTGGCACTGGCGCTCTACCGTTCGGGACGCCAGGCCGACGCCCTGAACGCGGTGCGCCGGGTGCGGACCCTGCTGGCCGAGGAACTGGGTGTCGACCCCGGACCGGAGTTGCGGCGGCTCGAAGACCGCATCCTGTCACAGGACCCGGCTCTGGCGGCCGCCGGTGCCGGGGCCGCGACGCCCGGTGACCGGCCGCTGTCGTCGTTCATCGGCCGTGAGGCCGATCTGGCCATGCTGGACCGCCTCGTCCGCATGCACCGGCTCGTCACCGTCGTCGGGCCCGCCGGGTCGGGCAAGACCCGCCTGGCCGTGGAATGGGCGGGGCGGGACGCCGTCGTCCGGCTCGCCGATGTGGCCGACCCCGCCCACCTGGTCTCGGCGATCGCCGCGGCGGTCGACGTCACCGGGTTCGCCGGGGACCCGTACGAGGTACTCGTCAAGCGACTGCGTCTGCGCGGAAAGCCCTTGGTGCTCGACAACTGCGAGCACCTCGTCGGCGAGGTGGCCCGACTCGTCATCGACCTGCTCGACCGCATTCCCGCGTTGCGGGTGGTGGCCACCAGCCGCGGACCGCTCGGCGTCGACGGCGAGCACAATCTCCCGCTCGGGCCGCTGGCCGCGGACGACGCCGTGGCGCTGCTGGCCGATCGCATCCGCGCGGGCCGGCCCGGCTGGGTCGAGCAGGACGCCGACCGCCGTGACCTGCGCCGCCTCGCCGACGCGCTGGACCGTCTGCCGCTGGCCCTGGAGCTGGGGGCTGCGCGGGTGCGGACCTTCGGTGTACGGGGGCTGATCGAGCATCTGAACGACCGTTTCACCGTGCTGGGCCGGATTCCGCACGGCACGATGACCTCGCACGCGACGTTGCAGGAGGCCGTCGCCTGGAGTTTCGCTCTTCTCTCCGACGACGAGCGTGATCTCGCGGTGCGGCTCTGGCCCTACGAGGGTGGTTTTCCCGTGGGGGCCGCGGCCTCCGCTGCCGCCAGGCTCGACGCTCTCGTCTCGCTGGTCGACCAGTCCGTGGTCACCTCCGAGACCGGCGGCAGCACGGCGCGCTACCGGATGCTGGAGACGATCCGGGCGTACTGCCGGTCCGTGGACCCGGATCCGGCGGCGACCCGGGCCGCCCATGCGGTCTGGGTGCGCGGGCTGGTCGCCCGGGCCGCGGGCGATCTGCAGGGCGTGCGGTCAGCGAGCACGATGGCGGCGCTGCGTCTGGAGTTGCCGAACCTGCGCGCGGGGCTGGCGCACGACCTGACCCGTGCCCCGGTCGAGGCATTGCGTACGGCCGCGCGGCTCATGTGGTTCTGGATCCGCAGCGGCCTGCTCGACGAGGGCAACAGGATGCTGGCCGCAGCCATGGCCGCCGCGCCGGACGCCCCGCTCGGTGACTCCGTGCGGGCCAAGGCCTCGTCGGCCGGACTGTTCTACTTCATCGGCGACGTCACCACGGCACGGCGCATGCTGTCCGAGGCGCTCCTGGCGGTCGGCTCGGAACCGGGGCATCGCAGCCTGCTCGCCGAGGTTCGCTACTACCAGGCTCTGGTCCAGCTACCGGGAGGCGACCCGGAGATCGCGCTGGCCGCGTCGGCCGAGGCGCACGCCATCGCCACCGAGACGCAGACCACCTGGCTGATCGCGGCCACCTCAATGGCGTGGGGCGCCGCTCTCGTCATGGCCGGTCGGATCGCCGACGGCCAGCACCGGCTGCGGGACGCCGTACGCCTGGCCGACGCCTCCGGGCTGGTCTGGACGGCCGCGCTCAGCGAGCTGATGCTGGCCCAGACCCTGGTCGACGCGGGGGACGGCGAAGCGCTGCCCCTGCTGCGGACCTCGCTGCGGCGCTTCCTCGACGAAGGTGACCTGAGCAATCAGCTGGCCGTGCTGCACAACGGGGCCCTGGCCTTGGACGCGCTCGGCGATACGGCCGGCGCCGCGCTGCTCCGCGACGTCGTCCATTTCCACCAAGCGCGCAGCGGCATCCGGCCGACCGGCACCTACCTCCGGTCGGTCGTACCGCACGGCTGGTACGAAGGCGCCCCTCCCCCACAGCCGCCGACGCTCGACGACGCCGTCGCCGTCCTGAACGCCACGGTGCGCGCTGTCTGACGGTTGCAACCCGGGTGTATGGGTGTCTGTCCAGGATCACGGAGCGGGCCGGTCCACGGCCCGTGCAACGTCGACACCCGTACCAGCTAAGGACGGTCTCATGCGCATCGGCATCGGTCTGCCCAACCAGGTCCGCGACGTCCGCGCCCCAGTGATTCCCGCCTGGGCCCGCCGAGCGGAGGAAGCGGGCTTCGCCACCCTGGGCACCACGGGCCGAGTCGCCTATCCGGGCGTGATGGACACCGTCGCCCTGGCCGCGGCCGCCGGGGCCACCAGCACGATCGGGCTGATCAGCCAGGTACTGCTGGCGACCACCTGGCCGGGCGCGCTGTTGGCCAAGGAGGTGGCGTCGATCGACGGAGTCTCCGGCGGTCGGCTCACCCTCGGCATCGGGGTGGGCATCCGCGAGGACGACTTCGTCGTGCCCGGGCACGGACCCCGGGGCCGGGGCGCCCGGATGGACCGCGACCTGGCGACCTATCGGTCGGTCTGGGCCGGCGAACCCCTTTCGGGAAGCCCGAATCCGGCGGTTCCGGCCGGAGGACGGCAGGTGCCGCTGCTGTTCGGCGCCACTACCCCGACCGCCTACCGCCGGATGGCCGAGTCGTCGGACGGCTACATAGCCGGATCAGTGCCGGCGGCCCTGGCGTCCAGCGCTTTCGACGCTGCCCGTGCCGCGTGGCGGGCGGCCGGGCGGCCGGGACAGCCTCGGCTGGTCGCCCTCAACTACTTCTCGCTGGGCGACCCCGACCGCGGTCGGGCCAACATCGCCGATTACTACGCCGCCACCGGCGAATACCGGGACATAGTCGTCGACAACGTGCACACCGACGCGGAATCACTGTGCGACGCCGTCAAGCGGTTCGAGGCCCTGGGCGCCGACGAACTGATCCTGGGCCCCGGAACCGACGACCTCGACGAGGTCGCCCGCCTGGCCGACATAGTCCTCTGACTCGAAGCGACATCAATCAAGCGTCACGACGCGTGACCACTCTGGTCCTGGAACCGGTGAAAGCAACCACCCCGGGCTACGGGAGTCGGGGGGTGTACAGGCACCTCTTCGGGTCCTGGAATCTGCTGATCATCGGTTTGGCCACGTCTCTGGCGGCGAACGGGGTGATGGCCTGTCCCACGGCGTGATCACCAGGGAATGCGTAGGTTCCCTGGTTGCTCGGCGTGCAGGGTGATGTACATGTTCGAGGACCCCGGCGTCGAGCTCCTTGGCTCGATCGGTGGGCGTAGCAACAACGGGCAGGGCCCCTTGCGCACGATCGGACGAACCCGGGTGAAGGAACTCCACCACGTGTGCGTTCGAGTGCTCGTCGAAGCCTGTGAAGGACCCGTGCTGGGCACCGGGTTGCTGGTGTGCCGAACCTGCGGTCGGCGGATGGACGCGCACCGGGTCAACGGCCGGCCGGGGTACCGGCGCCGCCACGGCTACAACAGTTCCCGCCCGCGCGGATCCACGCGGGCGAAGAGTCTCTACGTCCGGGAGGATCGGGCGCTGGCCGCGCTTACGGCATGGTTTCCCGACAGCGGCCCGCTCGACATCGTTCGGCATCTGCGTAGGCACGACCTGGTGGTCCTGTGCGACGCGGTGACGTGGGAGCCCGTACGGGCCGAGAACGACGAAGGCCCGACCCCGAGCGCTCTCACCGAGTCGCTTGGGTCGGGCCCGCACCCCTTTATGGGGTGATTCTGTGTCCGAGGGGGGACTTGAACCCCCACAGCCTTAACGGCCACTAGCACCTCAAGCTAGCGCGTCTACCTATTCCGCCACCCGGACCGGGTGTGCTCGGCGCTCCCGCGCCGGACACGTCAACCATAGCAAAGGTCGAACACCGCGCGAACCATGTTTTCCGCCGGTGGAAGACATGGCAGGGTCGGTGGAACAGTAGGGCGACAAGGTGCGGCTGGACGGGAGCGTCAGATGGCGGAGCCAGGCAGGGAACTGAGCGCGGCCGAGGTCGAGGTGGTCGACCTGTGCCGGGAGCTCATCGAGTTCGACACCTCCAACTACGGCGACCACTCGGGACCCGGGGAGCGCAAGGCGGCCGAGTACGTGGCGGCCAAGCTCGACGAGGTCGGGGTCGAGTCGAGGATCTACGAGAAGCACCCGGGGCGCAGCAACGTCGTCGCCCGGATCACGGGGGAGGACTCCAGCCGTCCCCCGCTGCTCATCCACGGCCACCTCGACGTCGTTCCGGCGGCCCCGGAGGACTGGACCCACCACCCCTTCGCGGGCGAGGTCGCCGACGACTGCGTGTGGGGCCGCGGCGCGGTCGACATGAAGGACATGAACGCGATGGTCCTGGCGATGCTGCGCCAGCGCCTGCGCGAGGGCCGCCGTCCCCCGCGCGACATCGTGCTGGCCTTCCTCGCCGACGAGGAGGCCGGGGGCACCTGGGGAGCCCAGTACCTGGTCGACGAGCACCCCGACCTGTTCGCCGACTGCGACTCGGCGATCAGCGAGGTCGGCGGCTTCTCGTTCACGGTCAAGGAGAACCGGCGGCTCTACCTCATCGAGACCGCCGAGAAGGGCATCGCCTGGATGAAGCTGACCGCGCGCGGTACCGCCGGGCACGGTTCGATGGTCAACAGCGACAACGCCGTCACCGAACTGGCGGCGGCCGTCGCCCGGCTGGGTGAGCACCGGTTCCCCGTCCAGCTCACGCCGACCGTGCGGACCTTCCTGGAGGAGATCTGCGAGGAGTTCGGCATCCCCTTCGACGAACGGGACGCGGACGCCGCGGTCGCCCGCCTGGGCCCCATCGCTCGCATGATCGGCGCCACCCTGCGCAACACCCTCAACCCCACGGTCCTGGGCGGCGGCTACAAGGCCAACGTCATCCCGGGCGAGGCCACCGCCCAGGTGGACGGCCGCTTCCTGCCGGGCACCGAGGACGCGTACTTCGCCGAGATCGACCGGCTGCTGGGCCCCAAGGTCAGCCGCGAGTTCATCCACCACCTGCCCGCTGTGGAGACCTCCTTCGACGGCGGCCTGGTCAGCGCCATGTCGGAGTCGCTGCTGGCCGAGGACCCCGGGGCCAAGGCCGTCCCCTACTGCCTCTCCGGGGGGACGGACGCCAAGAGCTTCTCGCGCCTGGGGGTGCGCAACTACGGTTTCGCCCCCCTCCAACTGCCCCCGGAGCTGGACTTCGCGGGCATGTTCCACGGGGTGGACGAGCGCGTCCCGCTCGAGGGCCTCCGGTTCGGGGTCCGCGTCCTGGACCGTTTCGTCGGGTTGAGCTGACCCCGGGCGCTTTGCCCCGTCCCTCAGCCGGACCGCGCCGAGAACTTTTTCGGCGCGGTTCGCCATTCGGCTTTCAGTCACCGAACGTGATGTTAGTGTTGCTGTGAGTTCGACGGTGCTCGTCTCCCCGCCCGCCTTCGCGGGCGCGGAACGACACCGGCGTGCGACCGTGGCGGGACCACCGCACGGGACCGTCCAGTGGCAGTGAAACGGGGGGCATCCATGGTGCTCGCGGGCAAGGAGTGGCTGGTCTCCAGTCGCGCTGCCCGCATTGCCCTGAGCCCCGCCCGGCTGCTGCTCCTGTCCGGCATCGTCGCCGTCGCATGGCTGGCCGGGGGGATCGGTGTCGCCCACGGCGAGACCGCCCCCGAGTCCGGTGGCCTGGTCGACCGCGTGCTGGAGGTCGGCGACGGGACCGGACGCGCCGGACAGGCCGCCGCCGAGGAGATCCGCGGCGCCCGCCTCTCCGACGCCACGGCCCGCACCGCTTCGGCCACGGAGTCGCTCACCGACACCGTGGTCCCCCAGACGGCCGCTCTTCCCGCCGAGACCCTGCACGGGGCCGGCGTGACCGCGGCCCTGGAACGGACCGGGACCGGATCCGCCGCCAACAGGGCGGTCGAGGACACCAGCCGGGCCGTCGACGAGACCGCGCGCGGCGCGGGCGACCTCGTCGGGGGCATCGCCCGCAGGGGCCACGACGTGGTGGAGTCCACCGACCGCTCGCTGCGTGACAGCAGCCTGGTGGGCACGGTCTCCGGGGGTCTGGCCGAGTCCACCCGCGCCGTGCGGGACCGGATCGGCGGCTCCGCGGGCACCGCGACGCCGCTCGGCCTGCCCGTCCTCGGCGGCGCCGGCGAACTCTCCCCGACCGCTCCCGCGCCCAAGCGCTCCGCGTCCGAAGAGGACGAGGGCTCCGGCGCGGAACGCGACGGGGACCGCACCGGCGGGGCGACGGCCGTCCACGCTCCAGTGGACCCGTCCGTCTGGCACCGGGTCGCCGACGAGGGCGCCGACCGGGCGCCGGGCGACGACGACCCCGGTGAGCGCATCCGCCTCATCGCGGGCGGCGGGTACCACCAGGCCGGAGCGGACGCCACCGGCGCCGCGTCTCCGTCCTTCCCCGCGCCCGGTGCCGCCGGGTTCCTGACGGCCCGGGCCGACCACCTGGCTCCCCGGGCCCAGCGGGTCGCCCTTCCCGGTGACCCCACCCTGGTTGTCCGCGACGCCGCGGACGACCCCTCCTTCGCTCCCGACTAGCCGCGTCTTCCACGACCGCGGCCGGTCCGTGCGCTCCTCTGCGCGCAGCCGCCTCGCCGAATCCGGCGGGCGTGCCTTCTCCCCGGCTTACCCGGAGCACGAAGCTCTCCGTCCGCGGTCCACGAGCAGCTGGCCGATCTTTCTCGTTGACCAAAGGACACGCGATGACCTACGACACGCACGCCCGTATCGCCGCACTGGTGGCCGCGGGATTCTTCACCGCCGCCGGTGCCGGAGTGGCCTACGCCGACACCACCACCAGCGGAAACGGCTCCATCCTCGGCGGTAACCAGATCGTGGCCGACCTGGACGTCCCCATCAACGCCTGCGGTAACGCGATCGCCGTCCTCGGCGTCGCGGGCGCCCAGTGCACCGGCAGCGGTGCCGCGGTGCAGGACGACAGCTCCACCTGGACGCCCGAGAAGCCCGAGGTGCCCGAGACCCCCGACGAGTCCGAGAAGCCGGAGACCCCGGAGAACCCCGAGAAGCCCGGTTACGGCGAGGAGCCGGGTGACGGAGGGCATGACGGCGGGGGCCACGACGGCGGCTACGACGGCGGTGGTCACGACGGCGGTGGTCACGACGGCGGTCACGACGACGGCTACGGCGGCGGCGACCACGGCGGCGGCGGTGGCCACGACGGTGGCGGCGACCACGGTGGCGGCGGTGGCGGCGACCACGGCGGCGGTGACAACGGCGGTGGCGGCGGCACGCCCGAGGAGCCCGTCTCCCCGCCCGCAGCGGACCAGGAGCCCCCGGCCCCTGAGCTCGCCAGGACCGGCACCGACGGCAGCGCCCTGAGCGGTCTGCTCGCGAGCGCCGCCGCCGCGATCGCCGCGGGCGCCGGACTGCTCCTGTTCGGCAGGCGCCGCGCCCGCGCCTGACCTCCGGCCTCCCGGGCCGTTCGCGGCCCGGGGGCTGACGCGAGTCCCGTAGCACCGGCCAAGGCCATGTGCGCGGGGTTCACGTCAGCCGCCGCCCTCAGGGGCGGGGCTGATGGACGGGGTGCGCGCGTTCCGCCGCAACCAGCGGAGCGGGACCGCGGCGCACTCTCCCAGCACCGGCAGCACGCACCTCCCAGGTGCGAGGCGGACCGGAAGGGGACCCCGGCCTTGGCCGAAGGCCCGCACCCCACCCAGGGGCGTGGAACGGCCTGTGGCCCGAGCACACACCTTCTCATCGACTCATCGACATGCTTGAAAGGACCTCCCACATGCGTAAGTGGGTCAGCACATCCGCGAAGTCGGTGCTCCTGACAGCGGGCTTCGTCGCGCTGGGCAGCGGAGTGGCCTTCGCGGACAGCCAGGCCGTCACGAGCGGCAACGGCTCCCTGCTGGGCGGCAACCAGGCGGTCGTGAACGGGGACGTCCCCGTGAACGTCTCCGGCAACGCGATCAGCGCCGTCCTGGGCACGGCGGGCGCCAGCGGCACCGACACCGGCGCGGCCGTGGTCGACCACCAGCACGGACCCGACGCGGCCACCTCCGGCAACGGCTCCGCGGTCGGCGGCAACCAGCTTGTCGTGGACGGCGAGATCCCCGTGAACGTCTCGGGCAACGCCATCGCCGCCGTGGCCGGGATCGCGGGCGCCAGCGCGACCGACACGGGCGCCGCGGTGGTCGAGCACCAGCACGGCCGCCGTCACCACCACCACGGCCCCGACGCCGCCACCTCCGGCAACGGCTCCCTGCTGGGCGGCAACCAGGCCGTGGTCGACCTGGACGTGCCGGTCAACGTCGCGGGCAACGCCATCGGCGCGGTCGGCGGCGTGGCCGGTGCCGCGGCCACCGACACCGGAGCCCTGGTGCACGACGGCCACGGCCACGGGCACCGCGAGCACCACTCCGCGCCCGCCGAGTACACCGCCATGGACCTGGTGAACGAGGCCGCGGGGAACGCCACCATCCTGCCGCTGCCGGACACCTCCGGCGTGGACGCCGGCGTGCTGCGCCAGTCGGCGCCCCGTGAGCACCAGTCGGCCCCGCGCGAGCACCAGTCCATCGCGACCTCCGGCAACGGATCGCTGGTGGGCGGCAACCAGGCCGTGGTCGACCTGGACGTGCCGGTCAACGTCGCGGGCAACGCCATCGGCGCGGTCGGCGGCGTGGCGGGCGCGGCCTCCACCGACACCGGAGCCCTGGTGCTGGAGGAGGAAGAGGAGGTCGTCACCTCGGGCAACGGCTCCGCGGTCGGCGGAAACCAGCTTGTCGCGGACGGCGACGTCCCGGTCAACGCCTCCGGCAACGCCGTCGCGGCGGTCGCGAGCCTGGCCGGCGCCAGCAGCACCGACGACGGGGCCGCGGTCGTGCACCAGAGCGCCCCCGAGGCCCAGTCCAGCGCCCTGGACGCCCTGCCCCTGGTGGAGGAGCTGCCCGAGGTCCCGGTCTCGGACATGCTGCCCGTCGAGTACGAGGTGAGCGAGACCACCCGTCAGGCCGTGGAGCAGCACGCTCCCGAGCACGCCGACAAGCTGCCCGAGTCCGCCCCCGTGGGTGTGGCCGACCCGGTCAACGAGCTGCTCGGCGCCGCGGGCGTGGGCCTGTAACGACAGAACAGGGGATCGCGCCCGCGACCGCGCGGGCCCGGGGGAGCACGGCGTCCCGTTCCGTGAGGAACGCGGTGGACTGCGGGGTGCCGTATCCCACAGGGCGGCGTCGGACACGGAGCGCGATCCCGGACCGGCACAGCGCGTGCCGTACGCGTCGACGGGCCACGACGACCCGCCTCCGCACTCCCGTTCCGTGAGGAACGCGGTGGACTGCGGGAGCGCGGAGGAGCTGGCCGTCAGCCCGTGACGCGAGCCGAGTCCTCCCGGGAATATCCGGGAGGACTCGCCGCATTCTGGGGAAAACGGGCGCTCGGCCGTCACCAAGTGTGACCGAAGTCACTCGCAGGGGTCGTTACTGGTGCTCGTCAGAGGCGGTGCTGGCCAACCGGCCCACGTTGCCGGGGCGGCTCACGTACGCTACGGACCGGTACCGGTTCGGGAAGCGCTTATTCTGCGGGTGCCGGTGGGCGTGGACCGGGTGTCCACCCAGAGCGACGGGGCCCTCACCCGTAGAGGGCGCAGTCCCTGCCGCCCACCGACGGGGGAGTGCCTGGAGTTTCGGTTACTGTCGGTTCCCAGGGGCTTTCGACAGACCGCGGCCGGAAAGATCACGTAGGGCTAGACGTAGGGGAAGAGCGTGCCACCCACGAAGGGCAGCGCCGGCAAGAACGGCTCGAAGGACAGCGGACGACAGGGGGCGGGCACCGCCCTCGTCATCGTCGAGTCACCGGCCAAGGCGAAGACCATCGCCGGTTATCTGGGGCGCGGCTACGTCGTTGAGTCCAGCATCGGCCACATCCGCGACATGCCCAACAAGGCCGCCGAGATCCCCGCCAAGTACAAGGGGCAGGCGTGGGCCCGGCTCGGGGTGGACGTCGACGGCGACTTCGAGCCGCTCTACGTGGTCAACACCGACAAGAAGGCGCACGTCAAGAAGCTCAAGGAGCTCATGGCCGACGCCGACGAACTCCTCCTCGCCACGGATGAGGACCGCGAGGGCGAGGCGATCGCCTGGCACCTGATGGAGGAGCTCAAGCCCCGCATCCCCGTCCGCCGCATGGTGTTCAACGAGATCACCAAGGACGCCATCCAGCGCGCGGCCCTCAACACCCGCGACCTGAACACCCGCCTGGTCAACGCACAGGAGACCCGGCGCATCCTGGACCGCCTCTACGGCTACGAGGTCTCCCCCGTGCTGTGGAAGAAGGTCATGCCCAAGCTCTCGGCGGGCCGCGTGCAGTCCGTGGCCACCCGGCTGGTGGTCGAGCGCGAACGCGAGCGCATGGCGTTCACCTCCGCCGAGTACTGGGACCTCAAGGCCCTCTTCGACGCCACCGAGGCCGGTGTCGCCGAAGGCCCCGCCACCTTCCCCGCCGCCCTGGTCTCCGTGGACGGCGCCCGCGTCGCCGCGGGCCGCGACTTCACCCCGCAGGGCGCGCTGCGCTCGGACCGCCCCGTCCGCCAGTTGGACGAGGCCGCTGCGCGCGGCCTCGCCGAGCGCCTGGCCGGCGCCGGGTTCTCGGTCTCCTCGGTGGAGCGCAAGCCCTACCGCCGCTCGCCCTACGCGCCGTTCCGCACCACCACCCTGCAGCAGGAGGCCTCCCGCAAGCTCGGCCTGTCGGCCAAGCAGACCATGCAGGTCGCCCAGCGGCTGTACGAGAACGGCTACATCACCTACATGCGTACCGACAGCACCACGCTGTCGGACAACGCGGTCAAGGCCGCCCGCTCCCAGGTGCGCAGCCTCTACGGCGGCGACTACCTGCCCGACAAGCCGCGCGTGTACGCCAAGAAGGTCAAGAACGCCCAGGAGGCGCACGAGGCGATCCGCCCGTCCGGCGACACCTTCCGCACGCCAGCCCAGACCGGCCTGTCCGGCCCCGAGTTCCGGCTCTACGAGCTGGTCTGGAAGCGCACCGTCGCCTCCCAGATGAAGGACGCGGTCGGCGAGTCCGTCACCGTGCGCATCGAGGGCACCTCCTCCGACGGCGAGGTCGCCGAGTTCAGCGCGACCGGCAAGGTCATCACCTTCCACGGGTTCCTCAAGGCCTACGTGGAGGGCTCCGACGACCCGGCCGCCGACCTGGACGACCGCGAGCGCCGCCTGCCCGCGATGTCGGAGGGCGACCCGCTCAAGGCCCAGAACCTGGAGGCCGAGGGGCACAGCACCCGGCCGCCCGCGCGCTACACCGAGGCCAGCCTGGTCAAGGAGCTGGAGGAGCGCGAGATCGGCCGCCCCTCCACCTACGCCTCTATCCTCGGCACCATCCAGGACCGCGGCTACGTGTTCAAGAAGGGCACGGCGCTGGTGCCGTCCTTCCTGGCCTTCGCCGTGGTGCAACTGCTGGAGCGGCACTTCGGCAACCTGGTGGACTACGAGTTCACCGCGCACATGGAGGACGTGCTCGACGACATCGCCCGGGGCGAGGCCGAGAGCCTGCCGTGGCTGCGCCGCTTCTACTTCGGCGGCGAGGACACCGAGGGCCACCGGGAGACCGGGCTCAAGGAACTGGTCAGCGACCACCTCTCCGACATCGACCCCAAGGAGATCAGCTCCCTGCCGCTGCCCGGCACCGACATCGTGCTGCGGGTGGGGCGCTACGGCCCCTACCTGGACCGGGACGGCGTGCGGGTGAACGTGCCCGAGGACCTGGCGCCGGACGAGCTGACCGTAGACAAGGCCGAGGAGCTGTTCGCCCAGCCCAGCGGCGACCGGGAGCTGGGCACCGACCCCGAGACCGGCCGCGTCGTCGTGGCCAAGACCGGGCGGTTCGGCCCCTACGTCACCGAGGTGATCGAGGAGCCGCAGGAGGCCGAGGAGGGCAGGGCCAAGACCAGGGCCAAGGCCAAGGTCAAGCCGCGCACCAGCTCGCTGCTCAAGTCGATGAGCCTGGACACCGTCACCCTGGAGGACGCGCTGAGCCTGCTGTCGCTGCCGCGCGTGGTCGGCCAGATCGACGGCGAGGACGTCACCGCGCAGAACGGCCGGTTCGGCCCCTACATCAAGAAGGGCACCGACAGCCGCTCCCTGGAGACCGAGGAGCAGATGTTCACGGTCACCCTGGAGCAGGCCGCGGCGCTGTTCGCCCAGCCCAAGCAGCGCGGCCGCCGCGCCGCCGCCCCGCCGCTGCGCGAGCTGGGTGAGGACCCGGCCTCGGGCGCCAAGATGGTGATCAAGGACGGCCGGTTCGGCCCCTACGTCACCGACGGGGAGGTCAACGCCTCCCTGCGCAAGGGCGACGAGGTGGAGTCGATCACCGACCAGCGGGCCGCAGAGCTGCTGGCCGAGCGCCGTGCCAAGGCGCCCGCCAAGAAGAAGCCCGCGGCCAAGAAGCCCGCCGCGAAGAAGACCGGCACGGCGGCGAAGAAGACCGGCACGACGGCCAAGAAGGCGTCCACCTCCACGACGGCCAAGAAGGCGTCCACCTCCACGACGGCCGCCAAGAAGTCCCCGGCCGGGAGGACCGGCTCCTCCGACTCCGCCGCCCCGGAGGAATAGGCGCGGGCAACAGGCGCGGAGGACAACGAGGCGCGGGGCGCGGCGGAGCGTCCGGGATTCGTCTCCCGGGCCCCGGCGCGCGTAGGCTCACCCGGACACCCCCGCCGGGGTGTCCGGGTGGGCGGTCCCCCGCGTGTTCACCCCGGGTGGGCGCACACTCACCCCTGTGCGGGAGCAGTCTTCCGTACTACGCTTGGCAGGACTCGCGGGGACACGGAAACGTGCGTGGTCCCCGGAGTTATCCAACGATTCTGAGGCGGTTCCGTGACCCGCCGTTCCCTCTCCCCCTCACCGATAATCTTGAGCGCTATGAGCAGATCTGCACCCCTGGGAGCGCCGGCCGAGGCGCGCAACGTTCTTGCGATCACACCCTTCCGAAGGCTGTGGATCTCTCTCTCCCTCTCCAGCCTGGGCGACTGGCTCAGCCTGCTGGCACTGGTGTCCCTGGCGACGGTCTTCACCGCCGACGGATCCCAGCTCGTCCAGTACCTGGCCGTCAGCGGCGTCGTGGCGATCAAGCTCGTCCCGTCGATCCTGTTCAGCCCCCTGGTCGGGGCGGTCGCCGACCGCCTCGACCGCAGGTGGACGATGGTGGTCGGCGACGTCCTGCGCGGCGTGCTGTACGTCTCCATCCCCGTCGTGGGCCTCCTCTTCCCGGGCTTCGCCCTGGAGTGGCTGCTCATCGCCACCCTCCTGGCCGAGGCCGTAGCCCTGTTCTGGACCCCGGCCAAGGACGCCACGGTCCCCAACCTGGTGCCCCGCAAGCTGCTGGGTCAGGCCAACCGGCTGAGTCTGCTCACCGCCTACGGCACCGCGCCCGTCGCGGCGCTGCTGTTCGCCGCGCTCGCCTCGGTCAGCAACGTGCTCGGAGCGTTGCTGCCCTCCATGGCCAGCCCCGAGGCCGACGTCGCCCTCTACCTCAACGGCCTCACCTTCGTCGTCGCGGCGGTCGTCGTCGCCGGGCTGCCGATCCCCAAGCACAAGCCCTCCAAGGACGCGGAGAGCGACACCCGTGACAGCGGCATCCTGCGCGCGCTGGGGACCGGTCGGCGCCACGCGGGCGGCACGCCCCGCGTGCGCGGCCTGGTTCCGGGCATGCTCTGCGTCCTCGCCGCCGGGGGCGCGGTCATCGGTGTCGGCCGCGTGCACGTCGAGGGCTTGGGCGCGGGCAACGCAGGTTTCGGCGTGGTCTTCGCCGCTGTCTTCGCGGGCACGGCCCTGGGCACGGTCGCCGGGCCGCGCGTCCTCAAGCAGTTCAGCCGCAGTCGGCTGTTCGGCCTGAGCATCGCCCTCGCCGGGCTGGCCCTGCTGTTCGCCGGGGCCGTCGCCGACATGGTGCTCACCGCCGTCCTCACCGCGCTGCTCGGCGTGGGCGCGGGTATCGCCTGCGTGACCGGCCTGGCGGTGTTCGACCGCGAGGTGGAGGACGAGCACCGGGGCTCCGCCTTCGCCTTCCTGCACGGCGCCGCCCGCGTCACCCTGGTCGGCGCCGCGGTACTCGCCCCGCTGGCCGCCGGGCTCATCGGCGGTTACCGGATCCCGGTCGGCCCGCTGAGCTACGACCTGCGCGGCAGCGGTCTCGTCCTCATGCTCTCCGGCCTTGCCGTCCTGGTCGTGGCGCTGGTCTGCTACCGGCGGATGAACCGCCGGGACGACCCCGAGGCCGGTCCCGGCCTGCTCCCGGAACTGTTCGCGGCGCTGCGCGGCGTCGCGATCGCGCCGGAGCAGGACGAGGAGTCCAAGCCCGCGGGCGCGTTCATCGTCGTCGAGGGCGGCGAGGGCGCGGGCAAGTCCACCCAGGTGCGCGAGCTGACGGTGTGGCTGCGCGACCAGGGCTTCGAGGTGGTCGGCACCCGCCAGCCGGGCGCGACCAAGCTCGGCATGCGCCTGCGCGGCCTGCTCTTGGACCGGGAGAACTCGCACATCACCCCGCGCGCCGAGGTGCTGCTCTACGCGGCGGACAAGGCCGACCACGTCCAGCAGGAGATCCTGCCCGCCCTGCGGCGCGGCGCGGTCGTCATCAGCGACCGCTACGTGGACTCCCTGCTGGCCTACCAGGGCTCGGGGCGCGACCTGTCCTCGGACGAGATCCGCCGGATCAGCGACTGGGCCACGCAGGACCTGGTCCCGGACCTGACGGTGCTGCTCGACGTGCGGCCCGAGGACGGCCTGTCCCGCCTGGGCGGTCCGGCCGACCGCATCGAGGGCGAGCCGGCGGAGTTCCACGACCGGGTCCGCCGGGGCTTCCTGGAGCTGGCCCGGGCCGCGCCCGAGCGCTACCTGGTGCTCGACGCCCGCGAGCCGCAGGACAGGATCACCCGCGAGATCCAGCGCCGGGTGCGCTCCCTGCTGCCCGACCCGGTCCCGAGCGGCTCAGAGGCCGTCACCGGCATGATCCCGGTGATCAGGAACGACGAGGTCGAACAGGGCTGAGGCCGAGGCGGCCGTGCCGTACGACGCACCGAGGGCTCCCTGCTCCCGTCCGGGGGAGGGGGCCCTCGTCCGTGTCCGGGCGGGTCCCGCCCGGGTGAGGCGGAGCGCTCCCGGCGCTCCGACGGGGGAGGCCGGCCTGTGGACAACGGCCCGGACGTCGCCGCCGACTCCTATCCTGAAGACCGAAGCACCAGCGGTGGGAGGGAAGCATGACGGTCTTCGACGACCTCATCGGCCAGCGGTCCACGGTGGGCCAGCTCCAGCGGGCCGTCGCCGGGGCCGCCGACCTCGTCTCCGGAGGACCGGGCACGGGGATGACCCACGCCTGGCTGTTCACCGGGCCGCCCGGCTCGGGCCGGTCGGAGGCCGCCCGGGCCTTCGCGGCCGCCCTCCAGTGCCCGGACGGCGGCTGCGGGCACTGCGGCTCCTGTCACCAGACCCTCGCCGGGACCCACCCCGACGTGCTGTACGTGCGGCCCAGCGGGCTGAGCTTCGGCGTGGCCGCCACCCGCGACCTCGTGCTGCGCGCGGGCTCCAAGCCCTCCGGCGGGCGGTTCCGGATCGTACTGTTCGAGGACGCCGACCGCGCCACCGAGGCCGCCTCCAACGCCCTGCTCAAGGCGGTGGAGGAGCCCTCGCCGCGCACCGTGTGGCTGCTGTGCACCCCCACCCCCGACGACCTGCTCGTCACCATCCGCTCGCGCTGCCGCATGGTCACCCTGGCCACGCCCGGCACCCCGGAACTGGTGGACGCCCTCGTCCAGCGGGACGGGATCGACGCCGAGACGGCCCGCGCGGCGGCGGTCGCCGCCTCCGGGCGGATCGACCGGGCCCGGCAGTTGGCCACCGACCCCGAGGCGCGCAGACGCAGGGAAGAGGTGCTGTCCATCCCCGCCCGGCTCGACGGGCTCGGCGCGTGCGTCACCTCCGCCGCCCGGCTCTACGAGATCGCCGAGGAGGAGTCCAAGGCCCTCACCACGGCGCTCGACGAGAAGGAGAGGGAGGAGTTGCGGGCCGCGTTCGGCGAGGGCTCCACGGGCAAGGGCGTGGCCAAGGCGATGCGCGGCTCCGCGGGCGCGATGAAGGACCTGGAGGAGCGGCAGAAGCGCCGCGCCACCCGCATCAAGCGCGACTCCTACGACCGCGCACTGCTCGACCTTGTCGCGTTCTACCGGGACGCGCTCACCCTCCAGTTGGGCGCGGGTGTGGAGCTGTCCACGGCCGAGCGCTCCGGCGACCTGGAGCGCGTCGCCCGCTCCAGCACACCGGAGTCCACGCTGCGCAGGATCGACGCCATCATGGAGTGCCGCGAGCGCATAGCCGCGAACGTGCACCCCCAGATCGCGATGGAGGCCATGACCTCCGCCCTCCTGGCCGGATAGGCGACCCCCCGCGGCCTCGCGCCGGGCGCGGCCCTCCGCGCGAACCCGTCACGGGACGGTGCGGCGGCCCCGCGCCGGTGCGGGGAGGGGCCGGGCACCTCCCCGCGGCGGGAGAAACACGAGTTCGAACGGCGCGGGCCGCGCCGGTCGTGGAGAATGGATCGGCGCCGACGGCACGTCGGTCGCGGTCGGACGTGACGAGAGGGCGGGGCACCGTTGGCGACGAGGGTTCGGGGACCGTGGGCGGCCGTGCTCGCCGGGTCCGTGCTGCTGGCGACGGCGTGCACGGCGCAGGGCGACCAGCAGAGGGAGGGAAGCGCCGCGCCCGGGCTCTCGGAGGACCTGGCGGCCTTCGCCGACCAGGAGCTGGCCTGGGGTGAGTGCGAGAGCGGGGCCTCCGGCGCCGAGTGCGCCACCTACGAGGTTCCCCTCGACTACGAGGACCCGGACGGCGAGCGCATCGAGATCGCGGTCAAGCGCCTCCCGTCGGAGGGCGGTGACGTCCTCGGCTCCCTGCTCGTCAATCCGGGCGGGCCCGGCGGCTCCGGGTACGACTTCGTGGACCACGCCCCCTACACGGTCAGCGACGCGGTGCGCGAGAGGTTCGACGTGGTCGGGTTCGACCCGCGCGGTGTCGGGCGCAGCTCACCGCTGACCTGCCTGGACGCCGAGGGCATCGACGAGTTCCTCGGCGGGGTGGACAGCGTCGAGGGCGACGGCGACATGTCCGAGGTCTCCGAGGCCGAGCTGGCCGAGATGGAGGAGGACGGGCGCGGTTTCGTCGAGGCCTGCCAGGCCAACCACCCCGAGCTGATGCTGCACGTGGGCACCGCCGACGTCGCCCGCGACATGGACCTGCTGCGCGCCCTGCTCGGCGACGGGAAGCTCACCTACCTGGGCGCCTCCTACGGCACCAGCATCGGCGCCCACTACGCCGAGCAGTTCCCCGACCGCGTCCGCGCCCTGGTGCTCGACGGCGCCGTGGACCCCAGCCAGGGCCAGCTCGACCTCAGCGTGCAGCAGGCGACCGGGTTCGAGACCGCCCTGCGGGCCTTCGTGCAGGACTGCCTGAGCCGGTCGGACTGCCCGCTCGGCGGCCCCGGCGACAGCGTGGACGACGGCCTCGGGGCGCTGACCGCCTTCCTGGCCGACACCGCCGAGAACCCCCTGTCCAACAGCATGGACGACCGCGAGGTCAACCGCGCCCGCGCCGAACTGGGCGTGCTCGCCGCGCTCTACACGGAGGACTGGTGGCCGCGCGTGCGCGAGGCCCTCACCGCCGGAACCGAGGGCGACGGCACCCTCCTGCTCCAGCTCGCCGACGACCTCTACAGCCGCGGTGACACGGACGCCTACGTCAACTCCACCGCCGCGCTCATCGCGGTGAACTGCTCCGACTCGCCCAGCCCGCGGGACGCGCAGGCCTACGCCGAGGCCGCGGCCCGGGCCGGTGAGGAGTCGCCGATCTTCGGCCCCGGCCTGGCGTGGGGCGCCCTGCCCTGCGCGTACTGGCCGCAGGAGGCGGTCGCCCCGCACACCGAACTGGACGGGGAGGGCTCCGACCCCGTCATGGTGCTGGGCACCACCCGGGACTCGGCCACCCCGTACGCGTGGTCCGAGGCGCTCGCGGAGCAGCTCGACTCGGGTTTCCTGGTGACCCGCGACGGCGACGGCCACACCGGCTACCGCATGGGCGACCAGTGCATCGATGAGATGGTGGACGCCTACCTGGTCGACCTCACCGTGCCCGAGGACGGAATGTCCTGCGTGTAGTCCCGGCCCATAGCAATTATCACGCTGTTATGGAATAGGTCCTGCCCGGGGGCGCACTAACGGAGAAGACAGAGGGCTCCGGCTCACGCATGATTGTTCTGGGATTCCTGGCGGATATCGCCATTCCTTGAAATCGCGTGGGTGGGGTATGAAAAACACCAGAATTGCTGTCGTTGGAATCGGCCTCCGTTATCCGGACGCAGACTCCCCTCTGGATCTTTGGGATAACGTTCTCGCTGGCAGGAGGGCTTTTCGTCGACTCCCGAGCGAGCGCATGAACCTGGACGACTACTGGTCCCAGGACCCGTCGGCGGAAGACCGATTCTACTCGGACAAGGCCGCGGTGCTGCGTGGGTTCTCATTCGACCGGGTGCGCTACCGGGTGTCCGGGAGCTCTTTCCGTTCGACGGATATGACGCACTGGCTCGCTCTCGACACGATGTCCCGGGCGTTGGAGGACGCCGGTTTCCCCGAGGGCGAGGGGCTGCCGCGGCGTTCCACGGGAGTGGTCATCGGCAACAGCCTCACGGGCGAATTCTCCCGGGCCAACACGATGCGGCTGCGCTGGCCCTACGTACGCAGGACGGTCGCCTCGGCCCTGCTCGAACATGGTTGGGGGGAGGAGGAGGCCGACGCCTTCCTGGCCGACCTGGAGGGGTCCTACAAGGCGCCCTTCCCGCGCATCGACGAGGACACTCTGGCCGGAGGCCTGTCCAACACCATCGCGGGCCGGGTCTGCAACCACTTCGACCTGGGCGGCGGCGGCTACACGGTCGACGGCGCCTGCTCGTCCTCCCTGCTGTCGGTCGCCACGGCCGCCACCGCCCTGGCGGAGGGGGACCTCGACGCCGCACTCGCCGGCGGTGTCGACCTGTCCATCGACCCCTTCGAGGTGATCGGCTTCGCCAAGACCGGGGCCCTGGCCACCGGTGAGATGAAGGTCTACGACAAGGACTCCAACGGTTTCTGGCCGGGAGAGGGCTCCGGGGCGCTCGTGCTCATGCGGGAGGAGGACGCGATCGCCCAGGGCAAGCGCGTCTACGCCGTGATCACCGGCTGGGCGGTCTCCTCCGACGGCAGCGGCGGGATCACCCGGCCCGAGGAGAGCGGGCACCGGCTCGCGCTGGAGCGGGCCTACGCGCGTGCCGGGTACGGGATCGAGACGGTCGGCTACTTCGAGGGACACGGCACCGGCACCGCGCTGGGCGACGCGACCGAGCTGGCCGCGCTCTCCGGTGCCAGGACCGCCGCCGACCCCTCCGCCCCTCCGGCGGCCCTCGGCTCGGTGAAGGCCAACTTCGGCCACACCAAGGCCGCGGCGGGCGTCGCCGGACTGATCAAGGCGATCCTGACCGTGTACCACCAGGTCATTCCGCCGGGTACCGGTCACCACGACCCGCACCCGCTGCTGGAGGAGGAGTCGGCGGCGCTTTACGTGCCGGACCGCGCGCTGCCGTGGCCCGAGGACCGCCCCGTGCGGGCCGGGGTCTCGGCCATGGGGTTCGGCGGCGTCAACACCCACGTCACCGTGGAGAAGGCGGCCGACCGCGGGGGGTCCGGGATCACGGCCCACACCCGCGAGCTGGTGTCCGGCCGCCAGGACGCCGAACTGCTGGTCGTGGACGGCGGTGACACCGCCGACGTGCGACGGCGGCTGGAGGAGCTCTCGGAGACCCTGCCGCGCCTCTCCTACGCCGAGCTCACCGACCTGGCGCACACGCTCGCCGGGCGGACCGGCGGGGGACCCGCGCGCGCCGCCGTCGTCGCCTCCTCGCCCGAGGCCGCCGCGGACGCGGTACGCGCGCTGATCGCACGGATCGACGCGGGCGAGCGGGAGGTCCTCTCCCCGGCGCGGGGGATCTTCCTCGCGCACCGCTCCGCCCCGCCCCTCATCCGCTACCTCTTCCCCGGGCAGGGCTCGGGCGACGGCGGGCCCGGCGCCCTCCGCCGCAGGTTCGGCCGGGCCGACGAGGTGCTGGCCTCCGCCCGGCTGCGTGAGGACGGGGACCAGGCGGCCACCGAGATCGCCCAGCCGCGCATCGTCGCCGGTTCGCTGGCGGCCCTGGCCGTGCTGGACGATATCGGTGTACGGGCGGACGGGGCCGTCGGCCACAGCCTCGGCGAGCTGACCGCCCTGCACTGGGCGGGCGCGATCGATGCCGCCGGGATCATCGACCTCGCCGCGGCCCGGGGCCGCGCGATGGCCGAGACGGGGGGCGGCGACGGTGCCATGGCCGGACTGGCGGCCTCCCCCGAGCGGGTGGAGGCGCTGGTCGAGGACGAGGCCGAACTGGTCGTCGCCGGATACAACGGGCCTGAGCAGACCGTCGTCTCCGGTTCCGCGGACGCCGTGGACAGGGTATGCCGGAGGGCACGTGCCGAGGGGCTCACCGCCACGCGCGTGAACGTCTCGCACGCCTTCCACTCGCCGCTGGTCGCCCCCGCCACCGAGGAGTTCGGCAGGCGGCTCGACGGGGTCCGGTTCGCGCCGCTGTCGGCCGGCGTGGTCTCCACGGTGACCGGAACCCACCTCGACGCCGACACCGACACGCGTGCGCTCCTGCGCGAGCAGATCGTGCTCCCGGTGCGTTTCCACGAGGCCGTCGTACGTGCGGCGGAGGGCGCGGACCTCCTCGTCGAGGTGGGACCGGGACGCGTGCTCACCGGACTCGCGGCCGCCGCCGTCCCGGACGTACCGGCCGTGGCCGTGGACACGGACTCCACCTCGCTCGTCCCCTTCCTCAGGGCGGTCGCCGCCGCCTACGCCCTCGGCGCGCCCGTGGACGTGCGGGCGCTCTTCACCGGGCGGCTCGTCCGGGAGCTGCCGGACGAGTTCGAGTTCCTGGCGAGCCCCTGTGAGACCGCCCCCAGCGTCGAGGTCGGTCGGACCGACGGCAGGGGGACCGCGCCCGCGCCCGCGCCCGAGGACGGGGAGGGCGGCGGGGAGGAGACCGCCGACACGCTGGAGCTGCTGCGTACGCTCTCCGCCGAACGCGTCGAACTCCCCGTGTCCATGGTGGGACCGGACACGCGGCCCCTGGACGACCTCCACCTGAGCTCCATCACGGTCGGCCAGGTCGTCAACGAGGTCACCCGGCGCCTGGGCCTGCCCCCGATGGGGGCGACCTCGGGGTACGCGACCTCCAGCCTGGAGGAGCTGGCCGAGACCATCGACACGCTGGCGCGGACCGCCGCCGACGGCGGGGAGGCCGCGGGGGAGGCGCCTGGTGCGGCGCCGTGGGTGCGAGCCTTCGAGGTCGTCCACGTCGACGCACCGCCTCCCCGGCCCAGGCCCGCCGAGACCGACGGCCGAGGCCGGGACGGGTGGAGCGTCTACGCCCCGCCCGGGCACCCCCTGGCCGAACCGCTGCGCGAAGCGCTCTCCGACCACGGCGGCGGCGTCCTCCTCTGCCTTCCCGCCGACGGCGGGGCGCACCTCGTGGGAACGTTCCTGGACGCGGCGCGCGCCGCGCTGGCCGCCGGACCCGAGGGCCGGTTCGTCGTGGTCCAGGGCAGGCGCGGCGCCTCGGGGGTCGCCAGGACGCTCCACCAGGAGCTGCCCGGCGTGACCACCACCCTGGTCACCCTGCACGACCCGGAGCCCGACACCGCAGGGGCGCGGGAGGAGGCCGTGCGCCGGGTGGTCGCCGAGGTCGCGGCCACGTCCGGGTTCGCGGAGGCGCGCTACGACGCGGAGGGGCGCCGCACGGTCCCCGTCCTGCGGGCCACGCTCCCCGGACGGCCGGATGACGGCGAGGCTCCCCTCGGACCGGACGACGTGCTGCTGGTAACCGGTGGCGGAAAGGGCATCACCGCCGAGTGCGCACTGTCCCTGGCCACGGAGTACGGCGTCGGGCTCGCCCTCCTCGGCCGCGCGAACGAGGAGGAGGACGCCGAGCTGGCCGCGAACCTGGAGAGGATGGCGGCGGCCGGGGTCCGCCACCGGTACGAGCGGGCCGACGTGACCCGCCCCGAGGAGGTCCTGCGGGCGGTGGGCGCCCTCCGGGAGGGGCTGGGGCCCGTCACCGCGGTGCTGCACGGCGCCGGCCGCAACGAGCCGACCGCCGTGGGAACGCTGACCGAGCCGGCCTTCCGGCGCACGCTCGCGCCCAAGACCGACGGCCTGGAGAACGTCCTCGGCGCGCTCGACCCCGCGCGGCTGCGACTGCTGGTCACCTTCGGCAGCATCATCGGCCGGGCCGGGCTGCGCGGTGAGGCGCACTACTCCACCGCCAACGACTGGCTCACCGAGATGACGGTCGAGTACGGGCGGGAGCACCCGCACACGCGGGTCCTGGCCCTGGAGTGGTCGGTGTGGTCCGGCGCCGGTATGGGTGAGCGGCTCGGCGTGGTGGAGGCGCTGATGCGCGACGGCATCACCCCCGTCTCCGCCGAGGAGGGGATCGACGTCCTCCACCAGGTCCTCCGCGACCCCTCCGCCGGCCCCGTGCTGGTCGTCAGCGGCCGTACCGGCGGCATGCCGACGCTCACCACGGAGGAGCGCGAACTCCCCCTGGGCCGCTTCCTCGACCGGGTCCTCGTGCACTACCCCGGGGTCGAACTGGTCACCGAGACCGTCCTGTCCCCGACCGACGACCCCTACCTGGACGACCACCTGCTGGACGGCGACATGCTCTTCCCCGCGGTGGTCGGCATGGAGGCCATGGCCCAGGTCGCGGCGGCCGTGAGCGGGCACGACGGTCCTCCCGTGCTGGAACGGGGACGCTTCCTGCGCCCGGTGGCCGTCCGCCCCGGGGAGACGACCACCATCCGCGTGGCCGCGCTGGTGCGCGACGACGCGACGGTGGAGGTCGTCGTCCGCAGTGAGGAGACGGGGTACGACGCGGACCACTTCCGCGCCGTCCTGAGCTGGCGGGGCACCGGTCCAGAGGAGGAGCGGCCCGCTGAGGCGGACACGACGACATCGCTGCCCCGGGTACCGATCGACCCCGGCGAGCTGTACGGCAGCGTCCTCTTCCAGGGCAAGCGGTTCCAGCGGTTGCTGTCCTACCGGAGGGTGAGTGCGCGCCACGTGGTCGCTGAGCTGTCCACCGTCGCTCCGGCGGACTGGTTCGGGGCCTTCCAGCCCCAGGAGAGGGTCCTGGCGGATCCGGGGGTGCGCGACGCGGCCATGCACGTCCTCCAGGCCTGTGTCCCGGACGGGACCCTGCTGCCCGAGGGCGTGGAGCGGATAGTCCTGGCCCGGGCCGGGGGCCAGGAGACCGACTGCGTGCTGCTCGACGCGCGCGAGCGCTCACAGGACGGGGACTCCTACGTCTACGACGTCGACGTGCGGGACTCCTCGGGGGCGCTGGTGGAGCGCTGGGAGGGCCTGCGGCTCAGGGCGGTGCGCAGGAGCGGCGGCGCCGGCCCGTGGGTGCCCGCGCTGCTGGGGCCGCACCTGGAGCGCGAGCTGGAGCGGGTGCTGGGCGGCTCCAGGGCCGTGGTCGTCGACCCCGACCCGTCCTCCGGCCCCACCGGGGACACCGGGGAGCGGAGGGCGAGGACCGAGCTCGCGGTCAGCCGGGCCCTGAACCGGCCCGTCCGCGTGCGCCACCGTCCGGACGGGCGCCCGGAGGCCGGGGAGACGCCGGTGTCGGCCTCGCACGGAGCGGGGGTGACGCTGGCGGTCGCGGGCGGGGGACGGATCGCCTGCGACGTGGAGGCCGTGGCCGAGCGCTCCGAGGAGGAGTGGAGCGGTCTGCTCGGACGCGGGCTCGTGTCCGTGCGCGACCTGGTCGCCGAGCAGGCGGGGGAGTCCGCGCACGTCGCGGCGACGCGCCTGTGGAGCGCACTGGAGTGCCTGCGCAAGTCGGGGGGCACCGGCCGCTCCCTGACCCTGGAGGAGGTGGGCCCCCACGGGTGGGTGGTCCTCTCCTCCGGAGACGCCCGTGTCGCCACTTGGACGACCACGTTGAACGCGAACCCCGACCCGGTGGTGTTCGCGGTGCTGTCCGGAGAGGAGAGGTGATGTCCGACTACTACGAACTCCGCCACATCGTCGGTTTCGAGGAGACGAACCTGGTGGGCAACGTCTACTACGTCAACTACCTGCGCTGGCAGGGGCGCTGCCGGGAGATGTTCCTCAAGGAACGGGCACCCGGCGTCCTGGAGGACGTGCGCGGGGACCTGAAGCTGTTCACGCTCAAGGTGGACTGCGAGTTCTTCGCCGAGATCACGGCCTTCGACGAGCTCTCCGTGCGGATGCGCCTGGAGGAGCTGACCCAGACCCAGGTGCAGTTCTCCTTCGACTACGTGCGCCTGGGAGGGGACGCGGAGGCGCTCGTGGCGCGCGGCACGCAGCGCGTCGCCTGCATGCGCGGCCCCAACACGGCCACGGTGCCCGCCCGCGTTCCGGAGGAGCTGCGCGAGGCGCTCGCGGCGTACGCCGTAGACGGAGCCGCCGCGGGCGGTCGCGCCCCGGTACGAGCGGTGGGTGGTTGACATGAAGTCCCTGCGACAGGTGATGTCCACGTTCGCGACCGGGGTCACCGTGATCACGGTCGGCGGCGCCAACCCCCACGGCATGACTGCCAACGCCTTCTGCTCGGTGTCTTTGGACCCGCCCCTGGTGCTGTGCTGCGTCTCGGGAACGGCCCGGCTGCACAAGGCGGTCGCGGCTGAGGGGCACTTCGCGGTGTCGGTCCTGTGCGCGGAACAGGAGGGGGCCGCGCGCTACTTCGCCGACCGCTCACGGCCGTACGGGCACGAGCAGTTCGCGTCGGTGGACTGGCTGCCCGGGCCCCGGACGGGAGCGCCCCTGATCTCCGACGCGCTGGCCTGGCTGGAGTGCGAGGTGGCGGAGGAGCACGTGGCCGGCGACCACTCGATCTTCGTCGGACGGGTACTGGAGGCGGTGTCGGGTACCGAGCGCTCCGCGCTGCTGTTCCACGGGGGCTCCTTCCGCGGGCTCGTCGACGGCTCCGCGACCGCCACCGGTCCGGGTGGGACGGTGAGCGCGGGATGAGCGCCTCCGAGGCGGACCTTCGTCCTGTGGCCGTGCCCCGCACGGCACGGCCACAGGCCCCGCGGGCCCGCACCATGGCGTCGCTGCGACGCGAGCGCGACACCCTGCGCGGCCTGACCGAGGCGGGGGATCCCACCGGGATAGAACGCCAGCACGGACTGGGCAAGCTCACGGCCCGGGAGCGGCTGGCCCTGCTCCTGGACGAGGGCTCCTTCGTGGAGTTCGGCGTGTTCCGCCGCCGCAGGGACGAGGGCCCCGCCACCGAGGGGCGGCGCCCGCACACCGACGGCGTGGTCACCGGCACCGGAACGATCGGTGGTCGGCGCGTGTTCGTCTACGCCCAGGACTTCACCATCCTCGGCGGGTCCCTCGGCGCCGAGCACGCCAGGAAGATCCACCGGGTCATGGACATGGCGCTGGACGGCGGGGCGCCGATCATCGGCCTCAACGACAGCGGCGGGGCCCGTATCCAGGAGGGCGTGGCGGCTCTGGACGGCTACGGGGGGATCTTCCGCCGCCAGGTGGCCGCGTCCGGGGTGATCCCCCAGATCAGCGTGATCCTCGGACCCTGCGCGGGCGGCGCCGCCTACTCACCCGCGCTCGCGGACTTCACCTTCATGGTCCGCGGCGCGGCCAGGATGTACCTGACCGGTCCCGACGTGATCGCCGCGGTGAGCGGCGAACGGGTGGGGCACGAGGAACTCGGGGGCGCCGACGTGCACGGCGGGCGCACCGGTGTGGCCGCCTTCGTCCGCGACGACGAGGAGGAGTGCCTGGAGGACGTGCGCCACCTCGTCTCGCTCCTGCCCGACAACAACCTGTCCTCCCCGCCCGACACACCGCCGACCGGGGCGGACGCCGACCCGCGCCCCCGCCTGGCCGAGATCGTCCCCGTGGAGCCGAACAGGCCCTACGACATGCGCGAGGTCGTCGCCGAACTGGCGGACGACGGCGACTTCCTCGAGGTGCACGAGGGGTGGGCGCCCAACGTCCTGTGCGCCCTGATCCGTGTGGACGGCGCCGTGGTCGGTGTCGTCGGCAACCAGCCGATGGCCCTGGCCGGCGTCCTGGACAGCGACGCGTCACAGAAGGCGGCGCGCTTCGTCCGCTTCTGCGACGCGTTCAACATCCCCATCGTGACCCTGGTGGACGTGCCCGGTTTCCTTCCGGGGACCGGCCAGGAGCACGCGGGTGTGATCCGGCACGGGGCGAAGCTGCTCTACGCCTACTGCGAGGCGACGGTTCCGCGCATCCAGGTGATCCTGCGCAAGGCCTACGGGGGCGCCTACATCGTGATGGACTCCCGCTCCACGGGTACGGACCTGTCGCTGGCCTGGCCCGGCAACGAGATCGCGGTGATGGGAGCGGAGGGCGCGGTGAACGTGGTCCACCGCCGTGAGCTGCGGGCCGCGCCCGACCCGCAGGCGCGGAGGGCGGAGCTCATCGCCGACTACCGCGAGCGTCTGATGCACCCGTACCGGGCTCCGGAGGAGGGGTTCGTCGACGACGTGATCGACCCGGTGGACACGCGCTCGGCGGTGGCGCGCGGGCTCGCGCTCCTAAGGGACAAGAGGAGGGAGCCCCCCCGGCGCAAGCACGGGAACGTACCGCTCTAGACCCCCGGGCCCGGGCACCGGGGGCGCCGGAGCCCCCGGTGCCGCGGCGTCCGCCCCGGCGGCCGACGCCTCCCCGGTGCCGCCGGAGCCCCCCCGGGGAAGGACCGTTCACCCCTCCTGCGCTTCGAGGACTCCGAGGGAGGGCAGACGGTCCGAGGACGCTGCCACGGACAGGCGCGCGGGGTCCGGCGCGTCCCCGCACCCGATCATCAGTGACACGAGCTGGTCCTCGAAGCACCGGTCCGCGTCGTAGGGCGGGACGAGGTAGGAGCCGAGTTCGAGCGTGGCGAGCCCGTGCACCGCGCTCCACAGCCGGTGGGCGACCAGTTCCGGGTCGGCCGGGTCGAAGCGCCCGGCCCCGATGCAGCGGATCACGCACGCGGTCACGTTGCGCAGTGTGTAACGGCCGTGTTGCCGGTCGTCCTCCGAGAGGGTGAAGCCGGCGAGGGAGCAGCCGCCGAACATGACCGCGTACAGGTGCTCGTTGCGCGAGGCGTTGTGGCGGAACGCGCGGCCGAGCAGGGCCAGGTCGCAGACGGGGTCGTCGGTGGCCTCCACCCGGGTGAGGTGCTCCTCCAGCCGGGCGAAGCCCTCGTGGACCATGGCGTGCACCAGACCGCCGATGCCGTCGAAGTGGGTGTACACGGCCATCGTGGAGCTGCCGGCCTCCTGGGCGATCCTGCGCGTGGACAGCGCGGGCGGACCCTCACAGGACAGGATGCGGGCGGCGGCGTCGATGAGGACGGAGCGTAGCCGGGGATCGGACTTGCGTGGGCTCATGCAATCCATGTTGGGCCCTGGTGCCGCTGCGCTCCTATTTTTGGTTGCCTTTTGAAGGGACTCGTGTCGGCCCCCATGTCCCCCTTCGGAGGTTTAATAAAACGAGACTTTCGCCGTCCCGTATTTCCGGAGCGCCCCTAGCTGCGACTGTGACTCAAAGTGATGGCCAAGGTCTTCCTGCGCGGGGGATTCTTATCTTATTTGTGCGAAAGAGCTGTTTTCCCCCTCTTATGAGGGCCGGAATCCGGCTTGGCCGGATGTGGCCAATGTTGCTGAAATGACTGGTGTGCATGTTGTTGTGATGCCGTGGCGTCGGCGGGCGGGGAGGCCATGGTTTCGCTCCGCTGTCAATTAATCACGTATGGTGATGTCCGTTTTGTTCGTTTTCGGAAAGATTTTTTGGTGCGGTTTCGTGGTTGATGTCGCAATCTGGAAGATGATGGAGGTAGGGGTCGGTGTGACGATGGACCGGTGTCTGGAGGAAGGGGTCGACAAGGTTCGGCGTAAGCCGAAGGGGGAGAGGAGGCCTCCCTTCTGTCTGCCTTGAAAGCTTGTTGTAAACAAAGTTCCTTCCTTGTGTGCTGGGGGACTGGTTGAGGGTTGGAAACCCTCTTCGCAGTTTTTTAGGAGGGTTTCCTCAGAATGTCGACTCCCTGTTCCCTCTCTCCGCGTGTGCTGCAGGGCTTTCTTTTGCATGCATAGATCCGCCTATGAATCCCGTGTCCACCGGCTCCCCTTGGTCGAACTCGTGTGAGGAGATGGCAGTGGAGAAATCTGTTCGCCAGGCCGTTACGTTCATCCACAACCGCTACTACGAGCCCATCACCCTGAACGAGATCGCGGCCGCGGTCTTCGTCAGCCCCTACCACTTCTCGCGGGTCTTCTCACGAGCAGTCGGCCTGACCCCTGGCCGCTACCTCACCGCGGTCCGCCTGTTCGCGGCCAAGCGCATGCTCCTGACCACGGACCTGACCGTCTCCGACATCGTGTGCAGCGTCGGTTACAACAGCGTGGGCACCTTCACGAGCAGATTCACGCGCGCGGTGGGCGTATCGCCCACCCAGTACCGCCATCCCGTCGTCTCCCGGCTGCTCGTGGCCGCCTCCCACGGTTTCTCCCGTCTTCCGGACCTCGAGGAGATGGTCGGGGTCGAGCGCGAGAGAACCCCTCTGGGCCCGTACACCCACGCTGTGCGGGGAGTACTCGACATCCCGGAGTCCGTCGGCAGGACGGAGGTCATGGTGGGAGTGTTCGCCGACGCGCTGCCCCAGGGAACGCCCGTGGCCTTCACGGCCCTGCGAGCGCGGGGCCGTACCGAGTTCGAGGTGGTCGGGGTGCCGGGAGGCCACCACAGGGTCATCGCCGTGGCGATGCCCCAGGGCGCCCGCAGCGGCGCCGTTCCGACGCTGACCGCGTCCACGCCCGGGCACATCAAGGTCACCGGAGGGCTGGGCACCTACGTCTGCCTCCCGATGGAACCGGTGAAGGAGACCGACCCGCCCGTGGCCGTGACCCTGGCCGACACGAGCACGATCGTCGGCGCAAAAGGGCTGAGGGTCCAGCGCCTGCGGCAGACGGTGGTGGCCTGACCATGCTGTCCGCGGTACCGCGCGCTGTGGGCCGCGCGCTGCTGACACCCTCCCTGGCCGAGGTCGGGTTCGCCCGACGGGGTTTCCCCGCCTCCCGGCACCTGGAGACGATACCCGAGGCCGTGATCTGCGGTTTCGCATGGGGAATGGAGGCACGCCACCTCTGGGAGGCCGAACACCGCCTGGAGATCGTGGACGCCCCGCTGCGGGGATTCGCATACGAGGGCACGACCATGGCCTTCACCATCAGGGACGTGCTCCCGGGCGGAAGGTCGGACCGCACGCGGGAACTGATGGACGGCCCCGCCAGGCCGCACACCTTCCTCGCCTACATCGGTATCGGGTTCGCCATGGCGCGCCTACCGCGCCCGCTCTGGCGGGGAGTCCTGCCGGAGCTGCGCGACAACCCCTACCACCCGACCATGAGCTGGCTGGCCGTGGACGGCTACGGCTTCGACCTCGCCTACTTCCACACCCGGCGCTGGATCCGGCGTCAGGAGGCCCCCCGCCCCTACCCCTGGCTGGGCGATTCCGCGTACTTCCCCCGAGCCTTCGACCAGGGCGTGGGAAGGGCGCTGTGGTTCGTCCACGGCGGACGCCGCCGGGCCGTGTCCGACGCGGTGCTGGCCTTCCCCTCGGAGCGCCGGGCCGACCTCTGGAGCGGGGTGGGACTCGCCGCGGCCTTCGCAGGCGGCGCGTCGGCGCCGGAACTGGGAGAGCTCGTCCGGGCGGCCGGAGCCGACGGGTCCCACGTCCGTCAGGGAGCCGTCTTCGCGGCCCGGGCACGGGTGTTCTCCGGCACCGTCCCCGAGCACACGGAGGAGGCCACCCGGGCGCTCACCGGGATGGGGGCCGTCCAGGCCTCGCGGCTGGCGGACGACAACGAGGTCGAAGCGGGCACGTACGGCGGTCGACCGGCCTACGAAATCTGGCGGGAGGGGATACGAGCCCACTTCTCCTGAAAATCGGTACTAACAGGCAATTTCGGAGTAGACCACGACATAAGACCCTAGAAGCATGTAAAGCAGAAAAATGGCGCATCCACCGCGAGGGGCGGGAGGACGAATTGGCCGGCATGATGGGCAGTATCCGGCGCCGGATCATCACTCCGGACGTATCCGAGACGAAAATCGAGACGCGCGGTTTCCATGACAAGGGGCCCATGGGACGAAGGGTCCTGGAGACCGTGGGGGAGTCCTTTCTCACCGGTCTCGGACACGCCGCGGAGACGGCCTCCCCGCGCCTGACCGGCGAACTGCTCGAGGAGCTGCCGACGCGCTACCAGGGCTTCGCCTACGAGGGAGCGGCCATGGGCTTCTCCCTCCTGGACGGGCTGCTCCCCGGAGGAGGAAGGACCCGCCGCTTCCTGGAGGGGCCCGGAGCCGACCACGTCTACATGGCCTACATCGGGATCGGGTGGGCCATGGCCCGGCTGCCCCGGCCCCTGTGGCCGACCACCCGGAACCTGGACCCCGTACTGCGGTGGCTCGTCCACGACGGTTACGGGTTCCACCAGGCGTACTTCCACACGGACCGCTACGTCCGCCAGGGACTGCGGGACGATCGCGCGGCCCGCAGGACGGGGGACGGTCCCTACGCCCTCCGGGCCGCGGACCAGGGGGTGGGCCGCGCACTGTGGTTCGTCGGGGGCACCGACCCGGTACGGGTCGCCGACCTGGTCCTGACGTTCGACGAGGAACGTCACGCCGACCTGTGGAGCGGTGTCGGCCTGGCCGCCACCTACGCGGGCGGCGCCGACGAGGAGGAGCTGCGCGTCCTGCTCGACCGCGCCGGCGGCCACCGCTGGGAGGTGGCGCAGGGCAGCGCTTTCGCAGCCGAGGCACGCGTGCGCGCGGGCCTCCTCGTCCCCCACACGGAGGCGGCCTCGCAGGTGCTCTGCGGAACGGACGCCCGGCAGGCGGCGCTGCTGTCCCGGAACCTGCGACCGGACCGGCACGCGGGGGAGGGCCCCGAGCGCCCGGCCTACGAGGTCTGGCGGACCGCCCTGGCTGAGGAGTTCTCGCGGAGGGAGGGCGCGCGGCCGTGACTCTCAAGGGCGCGCGCCGCCTCCCCCCTCGCACCCCGCCGTCGGCCGTCCCCGGAATGCTCAGGAACCTCGTCGCCGACCGCGTCGCACTGATGGCGTCGGCCGCGGACCGGCCCGGCGACGCGGTCCGCATGGTCGTCGGACCCAAGACCCTTCACTTCTTCAACCACCCCGAGCACGCCAAGCACGTGCTGGCGGAGAACGCCGGCAACTACCACAAGGGCATCGGCCAGGTCCACGCCAAGCGGGCGCTCGGCGACGGACTGCTCACCAGTGAGGGCGACCTGTGGCGCGCCCAGCGCCGGACGATCCGTCCAGTGTTCCAGCACCAGCGGATCGCCGCGCAGGCCGATGCGGTGGCCGCGGAGGCCGCCGCCCTCGTGGAGCGCCTGCGGTCCCGCGCGGGACGCGGCCCCGTGGACATGGTCGCCGAGGCCACCGGGCTGACCCTGGGCGTCCTCGGCAGGACGCTGCTGGACACCGACCTCCGCGCCCACGACACCATCGGCGGCGCGTTCGAGGCCGTCCAGGACCAGGCCATGTTCGACATGGTCACGATGAACGCCCTGCCGGTGTGGCTGCCCTTCCGTACCCAGACGAGGTTCCGGCGCGCGCGGGTGGAGCTCCAGCGGATCGTGGGGCACCTCGTCCGCGAGGGCGCCTCCTCCGGCGGTGACGACGCCCTCTCCCGCGTGCTGGCCGCCGCCTCCTCGGAACGCGACCCCCGGGCGCGGGGGCGCCGGGTGCGCGACGAGCTGGTCACGCTGCTGCTGGCCGGGCACGAGACCACCGCCAGCACCCTGAGCTGGGCGCTCTACCTGGTGGACCGTAATCCCGGCACCGCGGAACGGCTCAGGGAGGAGGCCGTGCGCGTCCTGGGGGACCGGCCCCCCTCCTACGAGGACCTGCACGAGCTGACCTTCACCACGATGGTCGTCCAAGAGGCCATGCGGCTGTACCCGCCGGTGTGGATCCTGCCGCGACGGGCCCTGGCCGACGACGAGGTGGGCGGCTACCACGTACCCGCCGGAGCGGACGTGCTCATCTGCCCCTACACCCTGCACCGGCACCCCGGCTCATGGGAGGACCCCGAGCGCTTCGACCCCGAGCGCTTCGGCCCCGACCGCCGGAACGAGCGGCACCGTTACGCCTACATCCCCTTCGGGGCCGGACCCCGGGTCTGCGTGGGCAGCAACCTGGGCATGCTGGAGGCGGTCTTCGTCCTCGCGAGCATCTCCCGCGAGCTGCGGCTCACCCTGCCCCCGGGCCACCGCGCCGTCCCCGAGGCCATGCTCTCGCTGCGCGTGCGCGGCGGACTCCCCATGAGCGTCGCCCCCGTCTGAGCGGGCGCGCCGCACCCCACCACCCCATCCACACGTCAGGAGACGACCATGCCCAGGGGCACCCCCGACGCGGGCAGCGTCGAGACGCGGACGCTGGAGGCGTTCGCCGACACCATCCTCCCGGGAAGCAAGCGCGCACCGGACGACACGGCCGTCGCGGGCCGATCACACGACGCCGGGGCGGTCGAGGCGGGGGCGCTGAAGCTCCTGCGGGACCCGGCCACCGGCCTTGCCTCCGGCCTGGGCGAGTTCGCCCAGTTGCTCAACGCGCACGCCGAGCAGCACGCCGAGCGGACGGGCACCGCCCCGGAGGGCGACGGGCCGCCCTTCGCCCAGCTCCCGTTCGAGGAGCGGACCGCCCTGGTGCGCGCCCTCACCGCGCCCGGGCACCCGGAGAAGGAGTTCTGGGTGATGCTCGCCCTCTTCTGCAACATGGCCTACGACAGCGCGGCCCACACCAGCACCCCGGAGGCCATCGCCTCCGGGCACCCGGGTCTGCGTGCCATGGGCTTCGCAGCCCCCGACCCCGACGGCCTCCTGCGCTTTCGCGAGTACTCCTACGGCCGGCCCACGGCCCGACTCCACCCGAACACGACCTCCTCGGGGAGCCCCGCATGACCACATCGGAGAAGACCGACGTCCTCGTCGTCGGCAGCGGCTTCGGCGGCGCCATCACCGCCTACCACCTCGCCGCGGGCGGGGCCCGCGTCACCGTCCTGGAACGGGGGCCCTGGCTGGAGACCGAGGAGCTCCAGCACGACTTCCTGCTCGGCTCCTCCTACACGCGGGCCTTCGACTTCACCGTGGGCGACGGTATGAGCGTGCTCGGAGGCAACTGCGTGGGAGGCGGGAGCATGGTGTACTTCGCCGCCCTGCCCCGCGCCCCGCGCTTCGTCTTCGAGCGCAAGGGCTCGATCGGGCGGCGGATGTGGCCGTCCGCCATCACACGGGACAGCCTCGACCCCTGGTACGACCGCGTCGCCGAGGCGATGGGGGTGCGCACCCAGGACTGGTCCGACGTCAGCTACGCGGGCGGCCTGTGGGGCGCGGCCTGCCACCACTCCGGCCGGACCGCCAACCCCGTACCGGTCGCCATCGACAAGGACGCCTGCGTCAACTGCAACTGGATGATGGCGGGCTGCCGGTTCGAGGCCAAGAAGTCGCTGGTGCTCAACTACCTGCCCGCCGCGGTCGCCCACGGGGCGCGGATCCGCCCGCTGCACGAGGTGCAGCGTCTGGAACGCATGGACGACGGCGGCTACAGGGTGCACTACAACGTCATCGACGGCGAGGACTACCGGATCACCGAGGGCTCCGGCTCCATCGAGGCGCGGATCGTCGTCCTCGCCGCCGGGGCGGGAGCCACCCCGGTCATCCTCCAGCGCTCCGAGTCCGACCTGGGCGCCATGCCGCACGCGGTCGGCCGCTACTTCTCCGGGAACGGGGAACGCCTCAACACCGCCGTCGTCGACGAGGACCGGGTACGCGACGTCCTAGGCCTCTCCCGAGGCGACGGCCGCGCCTACGAGGCCTTCCAGATCGGCAAGGGGCCGTGCGTGGCCAACTGGGACCGCCTGGACGCGTCACTGCCCGAGTACTCGCGCTACTCGCTCGAACAGCTCTACTTCCCCCCGGCCCTCGGCACGATCCTCGCCCAGGTCCCCGGCGCCGAAGCCCCCTCGTGGTTCGGCGCGGACAAGAAGGAGATGCTGCGCCGCTGGAAGTCGTGGCTGATCGTCTTCACGATGAGCGAGGACGACAACGAGGGGGTCTTCGGTCCGCCCCCGCCCTCAGGCAACGCCGTGCGCCTGTCACAGCAGATGCTCGGCCGGGGCCCGCTCACCTACCGCCCCACCATGAACACCCTGAAGGGCTGGTCCCAGTCCGACGCCGAGGTCAGGGAGATCCTGGAGAAGGACGGGATCGCACGGGTGGCCCCCTGGACCAACGACCTGGTCGGCGCCTACACCGTCCATCCCCTGGCCTCCTGCCGTATCGGCGACGACCCGCACACCTCGGCGCTCGACGACCGCCACGAGCTGCGCGGGCACCCGGGCATCTTCGTGACCGACGGGTCGTCGGTCCCCGGCGCCCTCACCGTCAACCCCGCGATGACCATCGCGGCCCTGGCCGAGCGCTCCGTGCCCGGCATCGTCGAGGCCGCCCGGGCGCGCGGCGTCGACGTCACCTACGGCGCCCCCGCGCCCGACGGCGCCACGTCGGGTCGCGCGGGCGTCTCCGCTCTGGCCGGCGGGCGGTCCGCCTGACCCCCCGAGGGTCCCGGAGAGGAGAGGAGGCACCGTGCTCAGGACGGTCCTGAGGGCGGCCGTGCGCCGTTCACTGAACGACGTCCGCCACATCCGGCCGGTCCGGCCGGGACGGGCGCGCGGCGGTGTCGCCCTGCTGTACGAGCGGGTGGAGCGCGACTTCGGGGTCCTGGCCCCGCCGGTCGCCATGCTCTCCCCGGCCCCCGAGTGCGCCGCCGCCACCTGGACGGCGCTGCGGGAGTCGCTCCTCGTCCCGGGGCGTACCGGGAGGACCGACCGCGAGGCGGTCGCCACCTCCGTGTCCCGGGACAACGCCTGTCCCTACTGCGTGGAGGTGCACGGGGCCACCCTCGGCTCCCTCGGCGGTGGGGACGGCGGTGGCGGACTCCGCCTCCTGGAGGCCGCCGCGGACGACCCCGTGCGACACGCCGAGCTGGGCGCCGTCGCACTGACCTTCCAGCACATCAACCGCGTGGTCAACGTCTTCCTGCCCGAGTCCCCGCTGCCCGCCTCCGCGCCCCGCGCCGCGCGGCCGTCACTGATCCGCGCCACGGGCGGAGCCATCGCCCACCGGCCGGGGCCCCCGATCACCCCCGACACGGCCCTCGACCTGCTGCCTCCGCGGTCCCGGCACGCGCCGGCCCCCGACGACCTGGACTGGGCCGCGGGGGCCCCGCACGTCCTGCGCGCGCTGTCCGCGGCGGCGGACACCATCGACGGGGCCGGTGAGCGCGCACTTCCCGCCTCCGTCCGCGAACTGCTGCTCCGCAACCTCGACGAGCACGGCACCGGCCCCGCCGGGATCGACCGGTCCTGGGTGCAGGAGGCGGTTCGCGACCTGGTCCCGCGGGACCGCCCGCTGGGACGCCTGGTGCTGCTCACCGCGCGCGCCTCCTTCCAGGTGGGCGACGACGCCGTCGCGTCCTGCAGGGAGGCCGGCGCCGACGACGCCACCCTGGTCCGCGCCGTCGCCTGGGCCGCGTTGACGGCGCCGTCGAAGTCCTTGCCCGCCTCGGCGGTCATGGCCCTGAACGCCTCCGCGTCCGAGGCGGCGGTTCCCGCCAGACGGAAGACGAAGG
>NZ_LEKI01000270.1:0-4152 GCF_001029525.1 Nocardiopsis sp. RV163
CCCGTGTACCCTCGGGAAGGGCTGGTCAGCCCCCTCCCCCGTCACGCCCTCCGCGCCCCGCGCCGCCCGTCGGCCGCGGTGCTCGGGCGTGCGCGCGGGGAGCCGGGAACACGAACGGGAGGCATGCTGTGAAGAGGGTCGAGCCGCAGGTCCGTCTGGTGGCGCGTCCGCAGGTGGACTACGACGCCGTCGCCGACTACCTCAAGGAGGTCGGCGGGGAGGCGTGGCTGGAGCGGTTCGACCGCGGTGAGCTCGACGCCCACCTCAACGACCCCCAGAACCTGGCCGAGTTCGCCGGCCGGCTGTGCTACCGCTCCTGGGAGCCGGGCCTGAACCCCAACGTGACCCGGGTGCGCACCGACCAGGACGCCTACCTCGGCAACATCCTGGCCAGCATGCACGGCTCCGTCCTGGAGCACATCAGCTTCAGCTTCGTCCTGCACAACGTCTCGCGCGTGCTCACCCACGAGCTGATCCGGCACCGTCCGGGCGTGGCCGTCTCCCAGGAGTCCCTGCGCTTCGTGCGCCTGTCCGACCTGCCGTTCTGGTTCCCCGACTGGGCCGAGGAGGACCCCGAGCTGATGGAGCGCGCCACCGCGATGCTCCGCCAGATGGAGGAGTTCCAGCTCTGGATGGCCGACCACTTCGGCCTTGACGACGAGGGCGTCAAGTTCGCGGAGAAGAAGCACAAGACCTCCTTCATGCGCCGCTTCGCCCCCGAGGGCGTGGCCACCGGCCTGGTGTGGACCGCCAACGTGCGCACCCTGCGCCACACCCTGGAGGCGCGCACCGCCCCCGGAGCGGAGGAGGAGATCCGCCTGCTGTTCCACCTCATCGGCGGGGCCCTCCAGGAGGAGGCCCCGGCGCTCTTCGGCGACTACGAGGTCCGGGACGGCGCCTGGGTGCCCAGATACCGCAAGGTCTGAGCGCCGCGGGAGACAGCGGCCCGCCCCTCGGGGCGGGCTTTTTTGTGCGCGCAGGAAACCGGGACTTCTCCCCTTCCGTCGGGTGCGCGGCCCGTCGCGCCCGTCGCGGGGCGGGGGAACTTCCGGGCAGCCGTTCCCGCGCCTGATCCGCCGTCGAAGGGGTCTTCCCGGCCTCTCGCGTTCCCTGCCCACCCCGGGGAAACCACCCGTTCCGGACATCCCCCTCCCCGAGAACGCGCTTTTTCGTCGATAACGCTATCCAAGCCGCGAGCAGTACATATCTCAGCGAAGGTGTGGAAAGCATTATTTTCGATATTTTCCTCCCCTGGTGCTTTCTCTCCGGTTCGCCTCCGGGTAGCGGCTGCCCGAAATATTCCGCTGGGCCGCACCGGCGCTGGCCTTTGCGGTGGCGGCGGGCCAGGATGTCCGGGTCGGCTTCGCCGTATCGGTGATATGTGCGGGCCGATCCTTCGGAAAAAGAGCGGAACGAAAATGGAGGCAACCGGAATGAGGGCTCTCGTGTCCGCCGCTGCGGCACTCGCGTTCGCGGCGGGCGGGTCCGTGGCGGGCGCCGCTCCGGCCCACGCCGCGACCGGTGAGGTCGTCGTCTTCACGACCGAGTTCGAGGAGCTGCGCCGCTACCCCGAACCCCCGTCGGGCACCTGTCAGCGGCTCCCCGAGACCGCGCACGTGCTGGTCAACCTCACCGACGCGGACGTGCGCATGCACGCCGGTACGACCTGCTTCGGGCCGTCGGTCCCGGTCGCGCCGGACCACGGCTGGCACGCTCCGCCCAGCGGGCTGTTCAGCTTCTCTGTGGCCTGATCCCGACCGGTCCCGCGACCGCCGGAGGGGGTCGCGGGGCCGCCCGGTGTTCCGGCGGGGTGCGGCCGCCGGGGAGAAAACATTACGAAAGTACGCATTTCCTTCTCGCAGTGCGGACGGCAACATGTCCGTTTCCGAGTTTTCGGACCAAGGGGCCTGTTCTCCGCTTTGACGCTTTCGGTGCGATGTCCCAGTGTGTTCGGAAAGCGTGTGGCCGCTGCACCCCGGTATTCGTCAGCGCGCCGCCGTGAAAGCAGAAGGGAAAGGTGCCCGTACGCCATGCTGCACACCCTCATCGTCGGCCTGGGCAGATCGGGGGAAGGGCTGCACCTGCCCTCCCTGGCCAAGGCACGGGCCCAGGCCCCCGCCCTGTTCGCCCCGGGGCCGGTGACGGGGTTCGACCCGTTCCGGGGTCCCGTCGAGGGGGTCCTCACGGCCGACTCCCTGGAGGGGGCCGCCCGCTGCGCGCCGCCCCCGCGCACCGTGGTCCACCTGTGCACGCCGCCGCACCTGCGCTCCGGCCCGCTGGAGCACCTGGCCCGCCTCGGCTACCGCATGGTCGTCGTGGAGAAGCCGCTGGCCCCGGACCTGGTGGAGCTGGCCGCCGTCGCCCGGCTGCGGCGGCGCTGGGACCTGGACCTGACCGTCACCACCCAGTGGCTGGACAGCACGCTCACGCGGCGCCTGCGCGCCGCGGTGCGGGGCCGCGTCTTCGGCGAACTGCGCGCCATCACGGTCCTGCAGAACAAGCCCCGCTTCACCCGCACCGCGCGGACGCCGGGCCACCCCACCGCCTTCGACGTGGAGGTCCCGCACGCGCTGGCCGTGGTGATCAGCCTGGCCGGAGCAGCGGACGTCACCGGAGCCTGTCTGGAGGACATGGTCACCGAGCGGACCCGGCTGCCCGGACTGGGCCGCGCCCGACTCGACCTCGCGCACCACGGCGGGGTGCGCAGCCGGATCGACTCGGACCTGACCTCCCCCGTCCGCGAGCGCCGCATCACGCTGGAGTTCGACCGCGCCGTGCTCACCGGCCACTACCCGTGCAGCGCTGCCGACCACACCGCCCAGCTCTCGGTGGACGCCACCGGGCACCGGGCCTCCCACTCCGTCTTCGCCGACGACGCCCTCCCCGCCTTCCTCCGCGCCGCCTACGCCCGCTACGCCCGCTCATTCAGCGGCCCGGGCACGCTCCCGGTCCAGGTCGAGGCGGTCCGGCTGCTCACCGAGGCCAAGCGGATGTGCGCGGCCCACGGCCGCAGGCAGGAGGCGGGCAGTGTCGTCGGCGCCTGAACACACCGCTCCGCCGCTAGCCGGGATCGGCGACGAGGCGGCGCCCGACCTCGACGGACAGCTCGCCGCCCTCGCCGAACTCGGCTGGAACCGCCTGGAACTGCGCACCGTCGACGGGACCGCGCTGGCCGCCCTGGACGAGCGGACCTTCGACCGCGCCGCCGGACGGATCCGCGAGGCCGGGACCGACGTGGTCGCCGTCGCCTCCCGCATCGCCGACTGGTCCAGGCCCGCCACCGGCGACTTCGCCGCCGACCTGGCCGAACTGGACGTCCTGGCCCGGCGCTGCGCGGTGCTGGGCACACGCCTGGTCCGGGTCATGTCCTACCCCCGCGACGGGCTCCCCGAAGCCGAATGGGGGCGGCGCGTCCGCACCCGCCTGCGCGAACTGGCCCGCCGGGCCGAGGCCGCGGGCCTGGTGCTGGTGCACGAGAACTGCGCTGGCTGGGCCGGGGACCGCGCCGACCGCGCCCTGGAACTGCTGGCCGAGGTGGACAGCCCGGCCCTGCGGCTGCTGTTCGACACCGGCAACGGCGTCGCCCACGGCTACCGGGCCCCGGAGATGCTGCGCCACCTCCTCGACCACGTGGCGCACGTGCACGTCAAGGACGCCGTCTCCGCGCCCGAGGGCGGCGTCGACTACGTCCTGCCCGGTCAGGGGGAGGCCGGAACAGCCGAGTGCCTGCGGCTGCTGGCCGCCAACGGCTACACCGGAACGCTGTCCATCGAGCCCCACCTGCACCTGCGTCCGCACCTGCGGGCCTCGGGCGCAGCCCCCGGACTCGGCGACCGGCCCGCCTTCGTCGCCTACGGGCGCGCCCTGGAGGACCTCCTGGCCCGCACCTGGCGCACCGGGGACGACCCCCGCAGCGGCGGGGGCGCGGACCCCCACGCCGCGACCGGGTCCGCCCGCACCGCTGACGGCCTCCGCCGCGCCGAGGGGGCCCGATGACCGCCGCGCTCACCCCCGCCGACCACGACCTGCTGCTGCGCCTGCTCGAACTGCCCACCGCTGGCCCGCTGGAGACCGGCCCCGACGGGCCCCCGCCGCTGCTGCGCGAGGCCCAACTCCTCTACGCCCGCGCCGCCGCCGAAACCGGGTTCGACG
>NZ_LEKI01000271.1:0-4151 GCF_001029525.1 Nocardiopsis sp. RV163
TCCCAGTTCAGGCCACCGCCCCCGCCCGCTCCCTCGGAGCGCCGCACCGGCTTCCACTCGCTACGGGGCGGCGGCCTGAACTGGGACTCCCTCCCGCTCAGACTGTTCGCCAAGGGCAACGCCCGGTTCTGGAACCCGGCCGACATCGACCTGACCCGGGACGCCGAGGACTGGGAGAGGCTGGGCGAGGGGGCCCGGGCGCGCGTCCTGCGGCTGTGCGCGTTCTTCGTGGCGGGCGAGGAGGCGGTCACGGAGGACATCCAGCCCTTCCTGCGGGCCATGGCCGCGGAGGGGCGGCTGGGCGACGAGATGTACCTGACCCAGTTCGCGTTCGAGGAGGCCAGGCACGTCCAGGCGTTCCGGCTGTGGCTGGACGCGCTCGGGGTCCACGAGGACCTGCACGGATACGTGGACGCCAACCCGGGGTACCGGACGCTGTTCTACGAGGAGCTGCCCGGGGCCCTGGAGGCGCTGTCGGAGGACCCGAGCCCGCGCAACCAGGTGCGCGCCTCGGTGACCTACAACCACGTCATCGAGGGCTCGCTGGCGCTGACCGGGTACTACGCCTGGAACCACCTGTGCACGGTGCGCGACGTCTTCCCCGGCATGCGCCGGATCGTGCGCAGGATCGGCGACGACGAGCGGCGCCACATGGCGTGGGGCACCTTCACGTGCCGCCGCCACGTGGCGGCCGACGACGCCAACTGGAACGTGGTGCGCGAGCGGCTGGACGAGCTGCTGCCGCACGTGGCGTCCACGGTGGAACGCGGCGAGGAGCTCTCGGGCGACCCGGCCGCCCGCCGCTACGAACTGCCGCCGGGCGAACTGGTCCGCTACGCGGGCGACCGCGCGCTGCGCCGCCTCGGCGCGATCGGGTCCGCGCGCGGGGTGCCCGTGTCGCGGATCGACCTGGACACCGCGCCCGAGGACTTGGAGGAGCGGTTCGGCGAGGAGGACCGGGAGGCCGTGCGGAGGCTGGCGGCCCGGGACTGAGGCCCCGCCGGGCGCGCCCCGACGGCAGTCCGCCGGGCCGTCAGACGGCGCTGCGCGGGGCGTGCCCGGGGGCGTGCCACAGCTCCCGGCGCCCGCGTTCGGCCTCCAGTGCGACGCGCCCGAACGGCTCGGTCCTCCAGTCGTCGCCCTCCCGGTGGTTGGCGTAGAGCACGTCGCCGTCGCGGGAGAGGACGTAGAGCGAGTCCGCCAGCCGGTGGGTCTCCAGGAACTCCACCGTGTTGGGGAGGCCCAGATAGAAACGGTCATGGTGGAGTTCGGGCGTCCACCTGCCGAAACCCTGGTCGTCACGTGCCCGGGCGTACCGGTCGGCGATCGCGAAGCGGCTGTTGGAGCTGTGGGTGGCCACGAGGGCGACCTCCACCCGGTACCCGGCTTCGCGGAACCCCTCGACCCAGGGCGCGGCCCAGTCCGCGCGGCCGAGGGGGTGGCTGCACACTGCGTCCACGCGGCCCGCGCGCAGGTGCGCCATGGCCAGTCCGTGCAGGCCGCCGACCTGACGGGCCAGGGCGGAGGAGGCGACGCGGTCGTCGGCGGCCATCGCCCACTCGTAGTCGGGGGCCAGGCGCAGCAGGTCGTCGCCGTCGTAGCTGACGGTGCCCTCGGGCAGGAACGGCAGGACCAGGCGCTGGAGGGTGGACTTGCCGGAGCCGGGCTGGCCGCCCAGTAGCAGGAGCCGGGGCCGCTCGCGGGCCGGCCCCGTGAGCCGGTCGCGGAGCGCGAGGTCGAAAAGGGCCTCCAGGTCGGCCCCGGCCAGGACGGGGCCCGGCTCCCCCGGGGTCGCGCCGTCGCGGACGCGGATCGGCTCGGCCCGCAGCTCCGCGACGGTTTCGGGGAGTTCGCGGTTGGTCCGGGCGACCTCCCCGTCGTCGAGGAAGGGCAGCCGGGCCTCCCGCGCGAGGAGTTCGGCGGCGCGCCCCCGGAGCCCGGTTCTGCTCAGGCAGGCGCCCACGGCCGCGCTGTAGAGGTTGTAGGCCCGTTCTCGGGCCTGCCGGGGACCGGCCTCCTGCGCGGGGAACCCGCCGCAGGCGCTGTCCTCCACCAGGGTCCGCTCGCCCGCCTGTGGAACCGTCATCCGTGTCCGCCCTTCACCCACCGGGGATGCTAGTCCTTCTCCGGCCCCGGGGTACGGGGTTCGGCGCGGTTGGCCGGAGGCGGCCAGGAGGACGGGGCGGGACGCGGCGCGTCCCGCCCCGTCAGCGCGGTCAGGCCGCGGAGCACGTCACCTCGGGCGTGCCGTTGCTACCGGTGTGGGTCCCGGTGAACCCGAACTCGGTGCTGCCGCCGGCGCCGAGCGTGCCGTTCCAGCCGATGTCGGAGGCGGTGACCCGCGAACCGCTGCTGGAGAACTCGGCGTTCCAGCCCTGGGTGAACCGCTGCCCGTCGGCGTAGGTCCACGTCACGGTCCAGCCGCTGAGGGAGTCCTCCGCGGTGACCGTCACCGCCGCCTGGAAACCGTTGCCCCAATCGCTGACGACCCTGTAGTCGGCCGTGCAGCCCTCGCCCGCGGGCGGGTCGGTGGGCTCCTCGGGGTCGGTCGGCTCACCGGGGTCGGTGGGGTACTCGGGGGCGTTCACCGCCATGTCGTAGGCGGCCTGGGGTACGAACTGCCCCGCGGGCGCGATGCAGCCGTCGGCCTCACCGGGCAGCTTGGTCCAGATGAAGGCGTCGATCAGCGGGTTGCCGGTGTCGGTGGTGCTGGGGCGGCCGATCATCCGTCCCGGCGGGTCGCACCACTCGTTCTGGGGCGCGGGACCGTTGCCGTTGCGGCTGGTGTCGATCACGGCGCCGAGCCCGGGCACGCCCGTAGCCGCGATGACGGCCTCGGCGAAGGCGACCTCGTCGTGGGTCCAGTTGTAGTTGGAGGTGTTGCTGGCGATGCCGTGCGCGCTGTTCGCGACGTCCGCGCCGTTGAGCAGTTGGGCGGCCTCCTGGGGGCCGAGCCAGGCCGAGTTGCCGATGTCGAAGTAGACCCTGGCCTCGGAGGAGCCCCCCATGAGCGCCTTGCCCGCGTGGGCCATGGAGTCCAGGAGTTCGGACGGGTCGCTGCAAGCGCTCACCAGCGGCAGGGCGTCGGGCTCCAGGACGATGGTGGCGGACCGGCCCTCCAGCCCCGCGGCGACCTCGTCGACCCAGGCGCGGTAGGCGTCGTGGCTGGGCGCCCCGCCGCCGCTGTGGTTGCCGCAGTCGCGGCCGGGGATGTTGTAGACCACCAGGATGGGCGTCTGCCCCTGGGCGTCGGCGGCGCTGACCACCGCGTCCACTTCGTCGCGGACCTCGTCGGGGTTGTACTGGGTGAACCAGGTGGCCTGGGCGACCGAGGCGATGCGGTCGCGGATGACGTCGGCCCGGGGGTCGTTCGGGTTCTCCTCGACCCAGACGGCCGCCGACGTGTCGGGGTTGACGTAGAACTCGGACCCGGCGGCCGAGGCGGGCGCCGAGGCGAGCAGCGCCGCTCCCAGTGCCAGGGCCGAGACGGAGCTCACTGCTGCTCCGACGGCTATGCGTGTGCGGGACATGAGCCTTCCTTCGGTGTGGTGTTCCCCGGTTTCCCCTGCTTCCCCGTTACTGCGCGCATGGGAGCGCTCCCAAGAAGTCACATTACCCGGCGGGGCACCTTGTCCCCAGGGGGGGTAACGACTGTGTTTCCCAAAGGTGACATCCACGCCCTGGCATAGGGTGGCCGCATGTCACCCACACCGCCCTCCTCCCCCGCCGTCATCGACGCCCTGGCCTGGGTCCACGTCCGCGAGGGGCGCCTGCTGTGCGTGCGCACCGGCGGGGTGGACCTGTTCTACCTGCCCGGCGGCAAGCGCGAGCCCGGGGAGAGCGACGAGGCCGCGGTGGCCCGCGAGGCGCTGGAGGAGGTCAGCGTGGTCCTGCGGCCGGGCACGGTCCGCCGGATCGCGGTGATCGACGAGGCCGCCCACGGCCGGGGCCCGGACACCCGCGTTCGCCTGTCGTGCCACACCGCCGAGTACGACGGCGAGATCTCGGCGGACAACGAGATCGCCGAGCTCGCGTGGATCGGCTTCGCCGACCGCCGGCGCTGCGCCCCGGCGGTGCGCCGTCTCATCGAACTCCTCCACGCCGAGGGCACCGTCGACTGACCCGCGCCCGGCCCCTCCCCTCCCCGGAAA
>NZ_LEKI01000272.1:0-4063 GCF_001029525.1 Nocardiopsis sp. RV163
CCCCTTGGAGCGGTTCGTGGACCGGCGCGCCGGCCTCCTCCAGGGCCCGGCGCCACCCGACCACCCGGGCCGCGGACTCCAGCCACAGGGGATCGCCCTCCACGTGGTGGACGGTCCCTTGGCCCAGAATGTTAGCGCTAACAATTCACGTTCACCCGACCCGGTGGTCGTGGGCGTCGACTTCGGCACCCTCTCCGGCCGCGCCGTCGTCGTCCGGGTCCGCGACGGCGCCGAACTCGGCTCCGCCGACTCCGTCTACCGGCACGGCGTCATCACCGCGCACCTGCCCGGATCGGCCGACCCCCTCGAACCCGAGACCGCGCTCCAGCACCCCGAGGACTACCGCGAGGTCCTGCGCACCGCCGTCCCCGAGGCGCTGCGCGCCGCCGGGGTCGCGCCGGAGCGGGTCGTCGGCGTCGGCACCGACTTCACCGCCTGCACGGTCCTGCCGGTGACCGCGGACGGCACGCCCCTGTGCGAGCTGCCAGACCTGGCCCGGCGCCCGCACGCCTGGCCCAAGCTGTGGCGCCACCACGCCGCCCAGCCCGAGGCCGACGAGATCAACGCCCTGGCCGCCGAGCGCGGCGAGAAGTGGCTGGCCCGCTACGGGGGAAGGATCTCCTCCGAGTGGGAGTTCGCCAAGGCCCTCCAGGTCCTGCGCGACGACCCCGGTGTGTACGAGCGCGCCGACCGCTGGATCGAGGCCGCCGACTGGATCGTGTGGCAGCTGTGCGGACACGAGACCCGCAACGTCGCCACCGCCGGCTACAAGGGCATCCACCAGGACGGCGCCTGGCCCTCGGCGGACTTCCTGGCCGCTCTCGACCCCCGCTTCGCCCGCTTCGCCGAGGACAAGCTCGCCCACCCGCTGTCCCAGCTCGGTGACCGCGCGGGCGGCCTCACCGCCCGCGCCGCGGCCTGGACCGGGCTGCCCGAGGGTGTCCCCGTCGCGGTCGGCAACATCGACGCCCACGTCACCGCCGCCACCGCCCAGACCACCGGCAACGGCCGGATGCTCGCCATCATGGGCACCAGCACCTGCCACGTCATGAACTCCGACGTCCTCGCCGAGGTCCCGGGCATGTGCGGCCTGGCCCACGGCGGCATCACCCCCGGAGCGTGGGGCTACGAGGCGGGCCAGAGCGGCGTCGGCGACGTCTTCGCCTGGTTCGCCGACTCCTACGTGCCCCCCGCCTACCACGACGAGGCCCGCGAACGCGGCCTGTCCGCGCACGACCTGCTCTCGGAACGGGCCGCCGGCGCCGCGGTGGGGGAGCACGGGCTCCTCGCCCTGGACTGGCACAGCGGCAACCGCTCGGTCCTGGTCGACCACGACCTGTCCGGCGTGCTCGTCGGCCTGACCCTGGCCACCCGGCCCGAGGAGGTCTACCGCGCCCTGGTCGAGGCCACCGCCTTCGGCACCCGCACCATCGTCGAGGCCTTCGCCGACGCCGGGGTCCCCGTGCACGACATCACCATCGGCGGCGGCATGGTCCGCAACCCCTTCGTCCTCCAGGTCTACGCCGACGTCCTGGACCGGCCGCTGCGCGTCGTGGCCTCCGAGCACAGCTGTGCGGTGGGGGCCGCCATCCACGCCGCGGTCGCGGCCGGAGCCCACCCCGACATCCACGCCGCCTCCGCCGCCATGGGAGGGGTGCGCCGGGAGACGGTCGACCCCGACCCGGCCCGGGCCGCCGCCTACGACGGGCTCTTCGCCCTCTACACCGAACTCCACGACCACTTCGGCCGGGGCGGCAGCCGCAGCCTGCACCGCCTGCGGGCCCTGCGCAACGCCGCCCTGGCCACCGCCGCGAGCGGCGGGGAAGGAGAACGATGACCGCCCCCACCCACACGGCCGTCCCCGAGGAGCACCGGGAGGAGGTGGAGCGCCTGCGCGCCCTGGTGTGCGCCCTGCACGCCGAACTGCCCCGGTGGAACCTCGTCACCTGGACCAGCGGCAACGTCTCCGCCCGCGTCCCCGGCGCCGACCTGATGGTGATCAAGCCCAGCGGCGTCTCCTACGACGACCTCTCCCCGTCCGACATGGTCGTCTGCGATCTGGACGGCCGCCCGGTGGAGGGAGCGCACAAGCCCTCCAGCGACACCTCCGCACACGCCTACGTCTACCGCGCCCGCCCCGACGTCGGCGGCGTCGCGCACACGCACAGTCCCTACGCCACCGCCTGGGCCGCGCGGGGCGAGGCCGTCCCCTGCGCCATCACCGCGATGGCCGACGAGTTTGGCGGCGACATCCCCGTCGGCCCGTTCGCCCTCATCGGCGGCGACGACATCGGCCGGGGCGTGGTCGACACCCTGGAGGGCCACCGCTCGCCCGCCGTCCTCATGCGCGGCCACGGCGTGTTCACCGTCGGAGCGGACGCCGGGGCGGCGGTCAAGGCCGCCGTGATGTGCGAGGACGTCGCCAGGACCGTCCACATCGCCCGCCAGGGCGGTCCTCTCCAGCGCCTCCCCCAGGAGCACATCGACGCCCTCCACACCCGTTACCAGAACGTCTACGGCCAGTAGGGCGCGTCAGTCCGCGCCCCGCCGCACGACGCCCCCCGGCACCCACCGAACACGCGCTAAGGAAGCACCGTGACCGTACCCACGCCCCCCGCCACAGAGCACCCTCCCGTGCGGGCCCGAGCCCCCCGCGTCGGCCTGCTCGGCATCATGCAGCCGCTCTACGACGACATGATCCCCGGCATCACCGAGCACCAGGCGGCCTACGCGGCCCGGGTGGCCGAACGCCTCTCCGGCGTCGCCGAGTGGACCGTCGCCCCGCCGGTGCGAGGGCGCGCCGACGCGGAGGAGGCGATCCGCGGCTTCGAGGCCGCCGGGCTCGACGGGGTCCTGGTCGTCATGCTCACCTACGGCCCCTCCCTGCGCGTCACCCGCGCGCTGGCCCGCACCCACCTGCCCCTGGCACTGGCCAACATCCAGCCCGACCCCGCGGTGAGCCCGTCCTGGGACATGGACGACATGACCTACAACCAGGGCATCCACGGCGCCCAGGACACCGCCAACGCCATGGTGCGGGCGGGGCTGCCCTTCGAGGTCCTCACCGGCGAGTGGCAGAGCCCGGAGTTCGCCGCGCGCGTGGACCGCTGGGCGCGGGCGGCCCGCGCCGTCACCGCCCTGCGCGGGCTCCGGGTCGGCGTGTTCGGCTACCCCATGAACGGCATGGGCGACGCCCGTGTGGACGAGACCGCGCTGCTGCGCAGGCTCGGCCCCGAGGTCCACGTCATCGCGCCCGGAGCCCTGCACCGGACCATGGCCGACCTGCCCGGACGGGCGGTGCGCGACCTCATGGCCTGGGAGGACGGGGCCCTGGAGGTGGACGGCCGCCTGTCCCAGGAGGAGCGCGAGGACCACGCCCGCATGCAGTTGGGCATCCAACGGCTGCTGGAGGAGACCGGGTGCGGCGCCTACTCCACCCACTTCGACGCGATCGGGGAGGACGGCCGCTTCGCCCGGCTGCCGATGGCGGCCGCCTCCACCCTGATGGCCCAGGGGTACGGGTTCGCCGGTGAGGGCGACGTCCTGGCCGCCTCGATCGTCTACGCCGGACACCAGCTCGCCGGGGACGGCCACTTCACCGAGATGTACGCGATGGACTTCCCCAGTGACTCCATCCTCATGAGCCACATGGGCGAGGGGAACTGGAGGGTGGCGCGCGAGGACGAGCCCGTCCGGCTGGTCAAGCGCCCGCTGGGCATCGGCGGCCTGGGTGACCCGCCCACCATCGTGTTCCGCTACCGGCCGGGTCCGGCCACCCTGGCCTCCCTGGTCGCCCTCGGCGGAGAGGAGTTCCGCCTGGTCGTGGCCGAGGGCGAGGTCATCGACGCACCCGAACTGCCGTCCCTGGAGATGCCCTACGGCCAGTTCCGCCCCGACACGGGCGTGCGGGCCTGCATGGACGCCTGGCTCCGCGCGGGCGGCACCCACCACATGGTCATGAACACCGGGGCGCGCGCGCAGGACTGGCGGGTCCTGTGCGAGCTGGCCGGAATCGAGTACGTACGGGTCTGACCCGCACGCCCCGCGCCCCGGTGTTCATGAC
>NZ_LEKI01000273.1:0-4060 GCF_001029525.1 Nocardiopsis sp. RV163
GTGGGGGACGTGGACGGAGGGCGAGATCGGGGCCGGGTGCGGGTGCCGTGGCGACGGTCACACGCGCTAGGCTATGGTCTAGACCTCTGGTGCAGGTCAGGGGTCCTTTCCCCGGACGCGCGAGCGAGGAAGAACAGCCATGCCGAAACTGGTCGACGTCAGCCACCAGATCACCGACGGGATGACCACTTCTCCGGGCCTGCCGGAACCCGCCGTCGAGGAGAGCACCGCCGTTCCGGGCTCCGTCCCCGGCCACGGCACCAGCAGCGGCCGCGTCACGATGGTCGGTGCCACCGGCACCTACGTGGAGACGCCGGCCCACCGCTACCGGGACGGCGCGGACCTGGCCGACCTGGACCTGGCCCGCGTGGCGGACCTGCCCGGTGCGGTCGTCGCCGTCGGCTCCGCCCGGATCGGCCCGGAGGCCTTCTCCGGCCTGGACGTGCGCGGACGCGCCGTGCTGGTGCGCACCGGCTGGGACCGGCACTGGCGCACCGAGTCCTACGGCCACCCAGAACACCCCTACCTGACCGAGGAGGCGGCCAAGGCGCTCGTGGACGGCGGCGCCACCCTCGTGGGCATCGACGCGGTCGGCGTGGACGACCCCTCTCCCGCCGCCGAGGGCGCCCGCCCGGCGCTGGCAGTCCTGCTCGCCGCCGGTGTCCCCGTCGTCTCCCACCTCTGCCTGCTCGACCAGCTCCCCGAGGAGGGCTTCACCTTCTTCGCTGTTCCCGCCAAGATCCGCGGGATGGCCGCCTTCCCCGTGCGGGCCTTCGCCCTCGTGGAATGACCGGCCGCGCCCCCGGCGGCCGGGGGCGGGCGCGGAGCGGGCTCACAGGTCGGCGTCCAGGTCCTTCTGGGCCCGGCGGTGCTCGCGCTGGGCCCGCCGGTCGGCCTCCTGGCGCGCCGCGCGCTCGTCCTGGGCGACCGCGCTGGTCATCGCGTTGGACAGCGCCCGCAGCTCCATGTTGATCCTGGGGTAGGCGGGCAGCCGGGGGATCGCGCCCATGCGTGGCGTGCGGCGCTCCCTCATCGAGGAGATGAGTTCGCCGAAGGCCAGGTCCACCCGTTGCAGGGTGATGGCGCCCGCCGACTCGGGCCGGTCCCGGGCCAGCGCCGACAGCGCCAGGTAGCCGGTGCGCTGGGTGGCCACCACCACCGGCCACAGCGGCAGCGTGGACGCCGCGCGCGGTGCGTCCCCGATCGCGCTGTCGTAGACCCCGCGCAGGTTGACCAGGGCCGCGCGCATGTCCCTGCGCAGCCGGTAGCGCCGCTCGGGGCCGATCTCCACGTCCTGGTCCAGGACCGCCATGATGCACTCGCGCGAGGTCTCCAGCACGCTCGTGATGGCCTGGGGCAGACGGGTCGCCGACGCCCTGCGCCACAGGAGCAGCGAACCCAGCAGGCCGAACACCGAACCCACGACGGTGTCGATGACGCGCGACCCGGCCAGGTCGGTGATCGGATCGGGCGCGGCGGTCGCGGCCAGCAGCAGCGCCATCGGCGTCACCAGGACCGAGGCGTAGAAGAAGTTGCGGCCCACCACCAGCTGGGTGAGCCCCTGGAACAGCCCGGCGAGCACGATGACCACGACCAGCGGCGGGTGCGTCGCGATCAGCGCGGCGCCGATGAACACGCCCACGAGTGTGCCCAGCGACCGCTGCAGGGCCCGGTTCATGGTCAGGACCACGCTGCCCGCCTGGAGGACGGCGGTCGCGGTCAGACCCACCCAGTAGTAGTGGTCCAGGCCCAACAGGAGGCTGAACGCGCCCGCCGCGGTCACCGTGATCCACATGCGCAGCGCGGTGGGGCGCACCAGCGAGTCCGAGCCCAGGCTGGAGCGCAGCGCGTCCCACAGCGCCGGATAGCGCTGGTCGTGCAGGGTCGCGGCGTGCTCGTCGTCCTCGTGGGTGGAGCGGCGCGCGGCCTGCGCGGCCCGGGCCAACTGGCCGTAGAGCCGGGCCTCCAGGGAGCGGGGGCGCAGGCCCCGGCGCAGTTCGTCGAGCTCGTCGGGGTCGGGTCCCAGGGAGGGGTCGGCCACGGCCGGGGCCATGCGCTCGGCGAAGTCGGCGGCCTTCTCCGGCAGGGCCGTGGGGCGCGCCATGCACACCTGGGTGGTGGCCAGGTGCACGTCGGAGACCCACCGCAGCAGGGAGCGCAGCCGGGCGGCCTCGGGGCTGGTGCGGTAGCCGCGGGTCTGGGCCAGCAGGACGATCCGCCAGGCCTCGGCTACCGCCACCGACGCCTCGTGCTGGGCGTGGTCCAGATCGGGCGTGCCCACGGCGCGCAGCAGGGAGGCGAGCTGGCGGTAGGCCCCGGCCACGGCGCGGTACTCGGGGTGCCGGGCGCGCACGGGCGCGCCCGACATCGAAACCGACCAGCCGATGGCCGCGCCGAGGGCGGCCACGAGGGCGTGCAGGGGGACGTCGGCCAGGCCGCCGGGGGCGATGGTGGAGATCGCCCCGACCAGGACGAAGAAGAGGGGGCCCGGCCTGTCCACCCGCCAGGCCGCGCACAGCCAGGTGGCGATCCCGGCGGTCAGGCCGATGGAGAACACGGGCGCCCAGGAGGCCAGGGCCGAGGCCAGGGAGCCGAGGGCGACGCTGGCGACGAAGCCCAGGCCGACCAGGGCCAGGGCCGCCGACCGGTAGGCGTAGGGCGTCTTCTTCTCGTACAGGACGGTCATGGAGCCCAGGGCGGCCAGGGTGCCGACCTCCGAGCCGAAGAGCCACGTGGCCAGGGCGAAGGAGAGAGACATGGACACGGCGGCCTTGACCGCGGTGGTCCACGCCCAGGCACCGGACTGGAGTCCGAACAGCGCCCGCAGGTCGACCCTGGGGTGGGGCCGTTCGGCCACCTCGACGCGTTCGGCTCCGTGTCCTTCGCCGGGGGAACCACCCACGTTCATCGGTCCGGTGTCTCCAGTGGTTCCCAGATCTCGCACGTTTCCCATCCTAGACCGGGACGAACCGGCACTTAGGTGACTTACTGAACATCGGTGGGGCGGGCCGTGGCGGGGGCGGGGCCGTTCGGAGCGCGGACGGTTACGTGGCCGTGTGCTCCGCGTCCTGCCCGGCCGGGGGCGACCCGGCCCGCTCCGCGCGCCGTTCGGCCAGCTCGGCGCGGGCCTCGGCCCGCTCGCGCGCCTCCTCGGACAGCGCCAGGCGCGCGGCGGCGGCCTCCCGCGACTCGGCCAGGGTGATCTCGGCGTTGCGGCGCTGGGAGTCCAGGTCGGCGGCCAAGCGCTCGCGGTCGGTGCGCAGACGTTCCAGCTCGGCGGTGAGGCGTTCGCGCTCGGCGGCGGCCGCCGAGCGGTCCGACTCCAGGCGCTCGCGGGTCCGCTCCAGTTCGGCGTCGAAGCGCTCCCGGTCGGCGGCCAGGGTCCGGGCGGCCTCGCCCGCGCGCTCCTCGGCGGTCTCGGCGCGGGTCCGTGCGCTCTCGGCCGCCAGGACGGCCTCGTCGCGCCGGCGGGCGTGCTCGGCGGTCTCGGCGCGCAGCCCCTCGGCCTCGGCCCGCGCCTGCTGGAGCCGCCGGGAGGCCTCGGCCCGCTCGTGCTCCAGCTCCTCGCGGGCTCGGGCTGCCTGTTCGGCGACGCGGCGTTCGGCGGCGGCCAGACCCGCGTTGGCCTCGGCGACGGCGGCGTCGCGTTCGGTCCGCGCCCGGTCGGCGAGGGCGCACTGGCGGTCGCGCTCGGCCTCGGCGGCGTCCCGGGCGGCCAGGGCCTCCTCGGCGATGCGCTCGGCCTCCTGGGTGGCGGAGACGGCGGAGGCGGCGGCGTCCTCGGCCACGCGCCGGGCGGCCTCGGCCTCGCGGCGGCGGTTCTCCGCCTCCAGGCGGGCGGCGTCGGCCTCGGCGGCGTGCCGGGCCCCGGCGAGGCGGGCGGCCTCCACCTGGGCCTCGGCCGCGGCCGGGTCGGTCATCGTGGAGAAGGCCTCGGTGGCCGACCGGAGGGTGGCGGTGAGCTGCTCGCTCTGGACGGCGAAGCGGGTGAGCAGGTCGTCGGCGCGCAGGCGGGCGGAGGTGACCGGCTCGGCGCTGAAGGAGGGGGAGGACCCTGCGG
>NZ_LEKI01000274.1:0-3900 GCF_001029525.1 Nocardiopsis sp. RV163
TAGGCGCTGAGCGTCATGCCCCGCACCAGCGGGGTGACCAGCCACGGCCGTTCGGCCTCGGTGTCGGCGGCCAGCAGCGGCACGGCGCAGGCGCCGCCCGCCCGGCGCAGGAGTTCCACCTCGCGGGCGAAGCGTGCCCGGAACTCCGGGTCGGCGGAGTACTCGGGGTGGATGAGCTTGACCGCGACCGAACTGACCTCCACCGACCCCGCGCGCATCGGCCCCTACCGGCCGCTCAGGCGCCTGGGCTCCGGAGGCATGGGCGTCGTGTACGCGGCCCGTGACCAAGGCGGTGCCCTGGTCGCGGTCAAGCTCATCCACCCCGAGTACTCCGCCGACCCGGAGTTCCGGGCACGCTTCGCCCGCGAGGTGGAACTCCTGCGCCGGGTGGGCGGCGCCTGCGCCGTGCCGCTGCTGGCCGCCGACACCGAGGCCGAACGGCCGTGGCTGGTCACCCCGCTGGTGCGGGGCATGACGCTCAGCGCCTACATGCGCAAGAACGGCCCGCTGGGCGAACAGCTACTCCTCGGCCTGGCCGCCGGGGTGGCCGAGGCGCTCGCCCAGATCCACGAGGTCGGCATCGCCCACCGCGACCTCAAACCCGCCAACATCGTGCTGTCCCCGGAGGGCCCCCGCGTCCTGGACTTCGGTGTGGCCCGCGCGATCGACCAGACCGCGCTGACCCGCACCGGGTCCGTGCTGGGCTCACCCGGCTGGATCAGCCCGGACCACTACCGGGGCGCGCCCGCGAGCACGGCCGACGACATCTTCGCCTGGGGCGCGCTGGTCTCCTACGCGGCGACCGGGCGCCCGCCCTTCGGCACCGGCGACCCGGCCGCCGTCGCCCACCGGGTGATCAGCGGCGAACCGGACACGGAGGGCTTCAGCGGACCCCTCGCCGACCTGGCCGCCCGTGCGCTCAGCAAGGAGGCGTCCGAGCGGCCGACGGCGCTGGAGCTGGTCAGCGGGGTGGTCGCCGCTGGCAACCCGGGGCGCTCCTACGCCCCCGTGGAGTCCGCCGCGGCGGCGGGAGGCGTCATGGCCGCCGTGGTCGACCACACCTGGCAGGGCGTGCAGGCCGCCCCCGAGCGCGAGTTCGCGGTGGCCCCCGAGCGCGGCTCCGGCGGCTCCGGCAGGGTGCTGGCCCTGGTCGGCGCCGCCCTGGGCGCCCTGGTCCTGCTCGCGGGGCTGGGATTCGGCGGTGCGGCCCTGGCCGCCAACTGGGACTCCCTGCCCATGGCCGCCTGGTTCGGTGACGAGCCGGACGACGCGGCCGAAGCGCTGCAGACCGCGGAGGAACGGCGGCGCCCCGGGCCGGTGGGCCAGGAGCCGCAGGAGAGCGCCCCGCCCTCCGACGACCCCTCCGGGGAACCCTCCGAGGAGGCCTCCGAGAGCGGGGAGGACGAGGAGGGCACCGACGGCGGGCCCACCACCACGACGGCCACCGTGGGCGCCGGGGTGGGCGCGGGCGGAACACGCCCGCCGGGCGAGCACGTCGTGGCCTTCCGGCCTTCCGGCGGCTCGGGGCAGTACGGCGTGCTCGACGGCGCCACCGTGGTGTGCGCGTGGAGCTTCTGCCAGAGCCAGGGCGGATCGGTGGGCGACGGCGGCGCCGGTTCGGTCCCCTCCAGCCCCTCGGCCCTGACCGGCTACGTCAACCAGGGAAGTCGCGTCATCACCGCCGAGGTCACCTACACCACCGGCGCCGACGGCACCGTCACCATCACCCGCCTGGTGGAGCGGCACAGCACCAGCGGTACGGGCACCCCGCCGTGGTAGGGGCCGGAACTCGAAACGACGGGAGAGACATGCCGAAGACCCTCGTACGCGGGGCCGCAGCCGTGGCCGGCCTCGCACTGACCATGGCGGTGGCCGCCCCCGCGCCCGCCACGGCCGCCTCCTACGGCGGCCAGTGCGGGAGCGGATACGGGGTGGTCAACGAGGCCTCCGTCAACGGAGGCACCGTCTTCCTCACCTACAACAACTCCAACGGCCGCAACTGCGTCGTCGTGGTGCGGTCCGACCCGGGCGGCGCCGTCAACATGGACGCGGCCCTCAAACGCAGCGACTCCACGTCCTGGGACACCGACCCGGGCGACTGGACGGAGTACGCGGGCCCGGTCTACGCCGACGCCGCCGGCCACTGCGTGGACTGGGGCGGCGCGGTCGGCGACGAGTGGGTCCTTCGCAACGGCACCAACTGCGGCTGACACGACAGGAGAGGGCGCTTGTGAACGTGCACCACCCGTGGTGGATGAACCCGGTCAACACCCTGCTCAAACCCTTCGACCAGAGCCTGGGAGCCGCCGAGGGCGCCTTCGACGCCATGCTGGCGGAGGCCTCCGCCAGCAGCGGGCTCCCCTGGCCCTCCGACGAACCCTTCCTCTCGGACATGCGCGTGCTCCACGACGCCTGGCAGGCGGTGCCCGGCGTCACCCCCATCGGCCGGATCGGCCTGCGGGGCGAGGTCCGGCGGCGACTGGAGACGCGCCTGCGCATGCTCCACCTGCTCGACGCCAACCCGGAGGTCGCGGCCCAGCCCGTCGAGCGGCCGGTGTTCATCACCGGGCTGCCCAGGACGGGCACGACGTTCGGCCACGGCCTCCTGGCCCAGCACGTCCGGGCCCGCGCCCCGCGGCTGTGGGAGATGCTGAGCCCGGTCCCCGACACGGGCAGGCCCGGAGAGCGCACCGTGAGCAGGCGCGAGCGCCTCGCGCTGGCGCGGAGGCTGGTCCGGGGCATGGACGCCATGGGGCCGGGGTTCCAGACCATCCACCCCATGCACCCGCTCGAACCCGAGGAGTGCGTCTTCCTCCTGCCGCACGGGATGTTCTTCCACGTCCGCGCCGCCTCCCCGGACTACCGCGCCTGGGTCGAGGGGCGCGACGCCACCCCCGACTACGCCTACCTCAAACAGCAGCTCCAGGCGTTGCAGTGGAAGCGTCCCGCGCGGCGCTGGGTGCTCAAGTCCCCCCTGCACCTGTTCAACCTCGACGCCCTGCTCGACGTCTTCCCCGACGCGGTGGTCGTCATGACCGACCGCGACCCGGTACGGGCCATGGCGTCGTGGGCCAGCCTGACCGAGGCCTCGATGCACATCCACAACAGCGACGTGGACCCGCACTGGATCGGCCGCGAATGGCTGGGGATCTGGGCGGCGGGTGCCGAGCGGGCCCGCCGCGTGCGCCGCGAGCACGGCCCGGAGCGCTTCCTGGACCTGCCCTACCGCGAGTTGACGTCCGACCCGCTCGGGGCGGCCGAGCGCGTCTGGAGCAGCCTCGGCGAGGACTTCGACTCCGACACCCGGGCCCGCGCGCTGGCCTACACGCGCGCGGACCGGCGCACGAACCCGGGCGGCCACCGGTACAGCCCGGAGTACTACGGCCTCACCGCCGAGGAGGTGCACGCGGCGTTCGGTCCGGACCTGACGGGCGCCGGGGCGGCCCGCGCCCGAGGGGGCGGGGACTGAGGAACCGCGTCCGCGCCCTCGCGGCGGCCGTCCGGACGGCCGCCGCGAAGGCGCGGTGTCAGCGCGCCGCTCGGTGTCAGCCCGCCGTGCGGCGCGGTGGCCGCCGTGACCACCAGACCGCCGTCCACGCGGCCAGGCCCAGCCCGCCGCCGGTGACCGCCCCGACGAGCAGGCACCGTACGAGGTCGTAGTCGCTCGCCTGCGCGCGGTCGGACAGGCCGCCCGCCACGGCGCCCGCCACCGCGCACACGGCGAGGGCGGACAGGACCAGGACGCGCACGCGGTCGCCGGGGACGGGCCCGGAGCGCTCACCCGCCTCCCGGCCCGCGCTCCCGGTGCCCGCTCGGCGGGCGCGCTCGCGGTGGACCCACCAGGCCAGGGCGGCCAGGCCGCTGCTGAGCACCCCGGTGGCGGGCCCGCACCTGCTCTAC
>NZ_LEKI01000275.1:0-3873 GCF_001029525.1 Nocardiopsis sp. RV163
GGCCCGGGGCGGGAGGCGCCGGGGTACAGCGGGGCGTCCAGGGACGGGTCGTCCGGGCGGTGACCGCCGTAGCCGACCGGGCCACCGCCGCCGAGGCGGTCGCCGTGGCCGGAGGGGGGGCCCGCGGTGGACAGGCCGCTGTACAGGTCCCGCCGGTCCTGCTGGAAGGTACCGCCGTGGCTGTGGGGACCGCTGTTGCCGTAGGGGTCGCTGGAGCCGAATTCCCTGCTCTGGGCCGGGAGGTCCCCGTAAGCAGAGCGCCCGCCGTGGCCGGGGGCGCCGCTGTGGACGTAGGGGGCGCCCTGGTCCGGGAGGCCGCCGTGGCCGGTGTTGTCGCCGTAGCCCGACACCGCCCCGCGGGACGGGGCCCCGTGGGCGGGATTCCCGGTGTCCGGCGGCACGGACGGCACCGCCGTGTCCGCACCCCCGTCCTCCTCAGCGACGGTCGGCGGCGGTTCCCCGGTGGCGGGTCCGTCCTCGTACCCGTGGCCGTGGTCCTCGTACTCGCCGTACTCGTCGTACTCGCCGTACTCGTCGTAGGCCCGGGGGTCCCAGTCCTCCTCGTACCGCTCCCGCTCCCCCGCCTCGCGGACGTCGGCGGGCGGGAAGACCAGGGAGCGCAGGTTGAGCGCCACGTGGACCAGGACCGGCACCCAGACGCTTCCGGTCCCCAGGTACAGGACGGTGAAGAGTGCGCCGGACGCACCGGCGCTGACCAGGCCCCACCAGCCCTGGTAGAGGTGCGCGACGGAGAACAGCAGCACCGACAGCACGGCGGCGCCCCACAGCGGCACGCCCGTGCTGGCGACCAGGAGGATGAACAGGCCCCGGTAGAGCAGTTCCCCGAACACGCCCCCGGTGACGGCCACCCCGGCGGCCATCGCCCGTTCGGCGGTGGTGCGCGGCGCGAGCAGCCCCCGGTCGCGCTCGGGTTCGGGAAGGCTGAGCGGCGCGGCGGAGCGCCGTCCGCGGGTGCTCGCGCCCTGGTCGCGCCTGCCCCGCGCCGACCTCCCGCGGCCGCGGCCGGAGCGCCCGGGCCCCTTCGGAAGCCCGTTGACCAGCAGCCAGAACCCGGTGAGGACGAGCAGGCCGCCGACGGCGCCGCCCGCGATCGGCCCCCACGCGTCGGGCAGGCGCAGGCCCAGGTCAGCGGCGACCAAGCCCGGCGAGAGCAGCAGCGCCCCGAAGACGGCCAGGCCCCACAGCGCGTGGACGCCCATGGTGACGGCGTGCAGGAGCGTGAGGGCGCGCGCGTCGCCGTCTCGCCTACGGGACAGCCACGTGAACGCCCTCCTGCCGAGGAGGGGTTCGCCGAGGGCCGCGAAGAGGAGCAGCAGGACCGTCAGAACGGTTCCGGCGAGGCTGAACTGAGGGAGGGACTCCGACCATGGCACGGGGCAATAGTAGGGGTCCGAAACAAGTCATAGCGCACATGCCGTATCTCACCCACGACTGCTCCCGCTCCTGACCACCTCTTGCCGCGCGGCCCGAGAAGGGAGACCGTATAAGTGACACAGGTCACAGCGCGGACGGGCCATCCGTTCCCGTGCGGCCACCGCTCGGATCACGAAGGGCTGGGTAGCAGGGATGGCAGATCGCAACGTCAACGGAACCGGAGCCTCAGCCGGAGCCGTACCGAGGGCCGACGGGCCCCGCGACATCCGCAACATCGCGCTGGTCGGACCGTCCGGAGCCGGGAAGACGAGCCTGTTCGAGGCGCTGCTCGCCGCCGCCGGGGAGATCAGTCGCCCCGGCAGCGTGGAGGAGGGCACGACCGTCAGCGACCACGACGAGGTCGAGATCCGGCAGGGGCGGTCGGTCGACCTCACCGTCAACCCGGTCATGGTCGGCGACGTCAAGGTCAACCTGCTGGACACCCCCGGGTACGCGGACTTCATCGGCGCGATGCGCGCCGGACTGCGCGGGGCCGACGCCGCACTGTTCGTCGTGTCCGCCCTGGAGGGCGTGGACGGCCGCACCCGAGTGCTGTGGGAGGAGTGCGCCGACGTCGGCATGCCCCGGGCGGTGGCCGTCACCAGGATCGACCACCCGCGCGCGGACTACGACGAGGTCGTCGCCCAGTGCCGGGAGGCGTTCGGTCCGGGCGTGCACCCCGCCTACGTACCGGCCGCGGAGGGCACGGGGGACGAGCGCCGAGTGGTCGGCGTGTGGGGACTGGTCTCCGAGCGGTACTACGACTACTCCGAGGGCGCAGACGGCTCCGAGGGCGCGAAGCGTTCCGGCCGCTCCGGAGGAGACGGGCCCGGGTCCGCCCCCACGGCGCGTCCGGTGCCGGACTGGCTGCGCGAGGCGGCGGGACCGCTCCGGGAGACCCTCGTCGAGGAGGTCATCACCGAGAGCGAGGACGAGGTCCTCATGGAGCGCTACATGGAGGGCGGAGAACTCGACCCCGACCTGCTCATCGACGACCTCCAGAAGGCGGTCGCCACGGGCGGCTTCCATCCCGTCCTGGCGATCAGCACCACGACCGGGGTGGGTGTGCGCGAACTGCTGCGCGAGCTGCCGCTCTCGTGCCCGGACCCGACCCGGCGCCCGTTCCCCGAGGCCTTCACTCCGGAGGGCGAACCGGTGGCGGGGCTGTCCTGCGATCCGGACGGCCCTCTCGTCGCACAGGTCCTCAGCACCGCCGGGGACCCGTACGTGGGCCGGGTGAGCCTGGTGCGCGTCCTCTCGGGGACCCTGCGCCCCGACACGCGGGTCCACCTGCACGGCCACGGGGTCCCGTGCGGGCTGACCGGCCAGGACGAGCTGGACCGAACGGGCAACGACGAGCGCACGGGACCGCTGTCCGTGCCGCTGGGCCGCGGGAACCGGCCGGTGGGCCAGGCGGTCGCCGGAGACCTGTGCCTGGTGGCGAAGCTGCCCGACGCCCGCACAGGCGACACCCTCTCCGAGCCGGAGCGGCCGGTGCGCGTGGCGCCGTGGCGCTTCCCGCGTCCGCTGCTGCCGGTGGCGGTGAGCGCGGCGTCCTCGGGGGACGAGGACAAGCTGTCGCACGCGGTGGCCCGGCTGGTGGCGGAGGACCCGTCCCTGCGGGTGGAGGTGAACGCCGAGACCCACCAGATGGTGCTGTGGAGCCTGGGCGAGGCGCACCTGGACGCCGCGCTGGACCGGTTGGAGCACCGCCACGGGGTGCGGGTGCGCACCGGGGAGGTGCGCGTGCCGCTGCGGGAGACCTTCGCGGTTCCGGCGCAGGGCACCGGGAGGAACGTTAAGCAGAGCGGCGGGCACGGGGAGTTCGGTGTCTGCCGGATCCGTGTGGAGCCGCTGGAGTCCGGCGCGGGCCTGGAGTTCGTCGACGAGATCGTGGGCGGGGTGGTGCCCCGGCAGTTCGTCCTGTCCGTGGAGAAGGGCGTGCGCGCGCAGATGGCGGACGGCGTCGGGACGGCAGCCGGTGCGAGGGACGGCGCGGGGCCCGGGGACGGAGCGGACACCGGGTCGGGGCACCCGCTGGTGGATATCCGGGTGACGCTCTACGACGGCAAGGCGCACTCGGTGGACTCCTCGGACACGGCCTTCCAGAAGGCTGGGCGGCTGGCGCTCAGGGAGGCGGCGGCCGCGGCGCGGCTGACGGTGCTCGAACCGGTGGACGAGGTGTCCGTGGAGGTGGACGACGCCTACCTGGGCGCGGTGCTGAGCGACCTGTCGGCCCGGCGCGGCCGGGTGGTGGGGACCGAGTCGGTGCGGGGCGGCCGGGCGGTGGTGCGCGCGGAGGTGCCGGAGCTGGAGATCGTGCGGTACGCGGTGGATCTGCGGTCGATATCGCACGGCACGGGCGTGTTCAGCCGGGAGTACGCGCGGCACGAGCCGCTGCCCGCGCGGGCGGCGGCGCGGCTGGCCGGTCGGGGCGGG
>NZ_LEKI01000276.1:0-3859 GCF_001029525.1 Nocardiopsis sp. RV163
GGGTCGGGCTGCACCCCGACCCGCCACACGCGCGGGCACTTGTGAGGGGGACTTAACAAGCGGGGTGTACACGGACATGGTGTCCCCGGGGCCCGGTTGTCTAGGGTGGGACCGGATTCGTGCACCACGCCACAGAGTCGGACGCGGTCGGCCACCAGCCGGGCGCGTGAGCGCGCCGCGACACGAACGCGCGCGCGTCCCCCTCTCCGGCACCCGCGAGTATGGACCCTGAGAAAGGCCCGCCTGCGATGACGCAGCACCCGTCCCCGACCCCCTCGGACGACACGCCCCTGGTACGCCTGGCCGTCGAGCGCTCAATCGCCACGGTCACCCTCGACTCCCCCCGCAACCGCAACGCCCTGTCCGCCCGGCTGCGCGCGCAACTGTCGGGTGCCCTGGCCGAGGCGGTGGCCGACGACGAGGTACGCGCCATCGCGCTCACCGGCACCGGCCCGGTGTTCTGCGCCGGAGCCGACCTGAAGGAGGTCGGCGCGGCCCTGCGGGGCGCCCCGGTCGAACCGGCGCCCGAACTCCCCGAGATCTTCGAGCAGATCATGGGCGCCCCCAAACCGGTGGTCGCCGTGCTCAACGGCGCCGCCCGCGCCGGGGGCATCGGACTGGTGGCCGCCGCCGACATCGCCCTGGCTCCCAAGAGCGCCACGTTCGCCTTCACCGAGGTGCGCATCGGCGTGGTCCCCGCCGTCATCTCCGTCCCGGTGTCCGCGCGGATGCACTCGCGCCAGCTCAGCCGCTACTTCCTCACCGGCGAGCTGTTCGACGCCTCCGCCGCCGCCAAGGCCGGACTCCTCACCCAGGCCGTCCCCGACCGCGACATGCCGCACGCCGTGGACGCGATCCTGCAGGGACTGCGGGGATCGGCGCCGCGCGCGCTCTCGCGCACCAAGGAACTCCTGAGCGAACTGGGAGCGGGCGCGCTGGCGGCCCCGGACCGGCGCTGCGAGGCCTTCGCCCGGATGGGCGAGCTGTCCGCGGAGTTCTTCGCCGGAGAGGACGCCGCCGAGGGCCGCGCGGCGTTCTTCGACAAGCGCGCGCCCCGCTGGGCCAGGTGACCCCGGCCGCGGCGGCCCGTCCGGGCCGCCGCGGCCGCACACCCGTGCCACCCCGGTGCGTCCGCTCCCGGACACGGGCCACAATGGTCGGGTGAGCTACTCCGGAGATACCAGGGTCGGCGGCCCCGCCGACCTGCGACGACTACCGCACCTGACCATCACCAAACTGGCCGTCGGCCCGATGGACAACAACGCCTACCTGCTGCGCTGCCAGCGCACCGGCGAGGCCGTCCTCATCGACGCCGCGGCCGAACCCGACCGCATCCTGGAGCTGATCGGCGAGGAGGGTCTGGCCCGGGTGGTCACCACCCACCGCCACCAGGACCACTGGCAGGCCCTGGCCGAGGTCGTGGGCCAGACCGGGGCGCGCACGGTCGCCCACCCCGACGACGGCGAGGAGCTCCCGGTCTCCGTGGACGAGCCCGTCGTGCACGGGTCGCGCGTCCCGGTCGGGGAGTGCCACCTCACCGTCATCCACCTGCGCGGGCACACGCCCGGGTCCATCGCCCTGCGCTACGACGACCCCGAGGGCCGCACCCACCTGTTCACGGGCGACTCCCTCTTCCCGGGAGGCGTCGGCCGCACCTGGTCCGACGACGACTTCCGCGTCCTGTTCGCGGACGTGGAGGAGCGCCTGTTCGGGGCACTGGCCGACGACACCTGGGTCTACCCCGGGCACGGACGCGACACCACCCTGGGCGCCGAGCGTCCGCACCTGGGGGAGTGGCGCGAGCGCGGCTGGTAGCGGGCTCAGACGCCGAAACAGCAGAACCCCGCCCGCCCGAGGTGGACAGCCACCGCCTCGGGCGCGGGGACGCCCGCGGCGAGCGCGCGGTGGAACAGGCGCATGGCCCCGACGGTCCCCGCGTCCCGGACGGGGACGGGGCTGGCCACCACCGTGCGGACCCCGGCCGCGAGCAGCGCGCCGGTGAACCCGAGCGGAGCCCCGGCTCGGTCCGCGAAGCCCCGGCCGCTCCAACAGGTCGACAGCACCACCGTGTCCGGGGCCTCGGGCAGTTCGGCCAGGTCGCAGGCGAGCAGCGGCCCGTCGCCCAGGCCGACCGAGGCGAGCATGGGCGAGCGGCCGGGGACGCGCCCGTGCCCCGCCAGGTGGGCCAGGTCGGCCCGGCCGAGGGCGGCCAGGACGTCGGAGCGCAGGGCACGGTCGGCGCGGAGCACGCGCGCCCCCGGGTACACGCCGGCCAGCGCGGCGACCTCGCGAGCCGCCCCGTCCGGTTCGGGCGCCGCCACCAGCAGCACCCGCTCCGGCGGGCGGGGCGCGGGGGCCCCGGGTCGGGTCCGCTCCAGCCAGAACCCGGCTCCGGGCACCAGGTTCAGCGGACGGCCCCGCAGCGCGGGGAGCATGCCCCATGGGGGATCGCCGAGGTAGGCGTCTCCGGCCACGACCAGAGGGCGGTCGCCGACCAGGGCCAGCAGCGGTTCGAGGAGGACGCGGGCGGCGCCCTCGGCCGCCTCCCGCGCCTCGCACGCGTCCTGCGCGAACGCAACCGGGTGGACGAACCGGGCCATCGCGCGGGCCACACGCGGGAGCGGCCCCAGGACGCGTACGTGGACCCGTCCGGCCGCGGCCACGAGCGCGACGGCCTCCCCGTGCGCCCGGGTGTACCGTACGAAGGCCCGGTCGCCCAGCCGCTCCAGCAGCGCACCCGCCACGGGCGAGGGTGCGGGGGCGCGGCGTGCCACCGTGTCCTCGTGGTGCGCCTGCCAGCGGGCCGACTCCAGGCGCTGGGCCAGGGCGTGCGGATCGCGACCGCGGACCAGCGCCGCACGGTAGCGGTCGGCCAGCGAGGCCGTCGCCGGTGTGCGTACGCCGGGACCCGGGACGTGGGGTGCGGCCCGGGTCCGGGCCAGTTCCGCCCACTCCAGGGCGGTGGCCGCCTCCCCGTCGCGCAGGGCGCTCTCCAGGCCCGCGCGGACGACGTGGGGGTCGCTCACCGCGCCCGCCAGCCAGGGGCCCGGCGCCAGGCGCGGGTGCGCGTCCAGGGTGTCCAGGGCCAGATGGACGGCGCTCCTCCCCGAGGGCCGCGGTGCGGCCAGGGGCGCGCGGACGGCCAGGGCGTTCCTGGCACGGGCCACGGGAGAGGCCGTCCGGCCCTCGCGCAGTGCCATTTTTTCCAGGCGCGTGGCCAGCCGGTACCACAGCGAGCCCGTGCCGAAGGAGTGCCGCACCCGGCGGGTGAGCTCGACCGTGTGGCGGTTGTCGCCCCGCAGCAGCCGCAGCTTGGCCTCCACCAGCAGGGCGTTGGCCGACGAGCCCCCGGCCCAGGGGCCGTCCGCGAGTGCCGTCGCCGCCTCCTCCACCAGACCCTCGGCGAGCAGCGCCTCGGCCAGGTCCACGTGCAGCGCCTCGCGGCGTTGGGAGGGCAGTCGGTCGGTCAGGGCGTGGAAGGCGGCGATGGCCGCGGGGGCGTCGCCCCGGTAGAGGCTGAGGCAGCCCAGGTTCTGGTCGATGACCAGGCCCATCAGCGGCAGTCGGCGCTCCCGTGCCAGGGAGCGGGCCTCGCACAGGTGTTCCTCGGCTTGGGGGAATCGGCCGCACAGCGTCTGCGCCAGGCCCAGGTTGAGCAGGACGCCGGGCATCACCGTCGCGGACTCGGCCACCGGGTGACCGAGCAGGCGCCGGTGGGCCTCGTCCAGCAGGGCCGCGGTCTGCTCGAACATGCCGCCCTGCGCCAGTCGGATCCCGTGGCTCACGCGGGCGAGCAGGGATCTGCCGGACCGCAGCGCGTGGTGGTCCGGGCAGGCGGCGGAGAGGGGGGACTCGGGGG
>NZ_LEKI01000277.1:0-3810 GCF_001029525.1 Nocardiopsis sp. RV163
TCCCCGTCCCCCCGAAAGGCAGCTCCATGCGGCGCCCCCTCGCCCTGACCTCGGCAGTGTGCCTGCTCGCCCTGACCGCGTGCACCGGCACGTCCGGCGGCTCCGGCGGCGAACCCGGGGCCGGGGAGGAGCTGGCCGAGGAGGGGCTGTCCGGCCTGGCGCTGCTGCACCGGGGCTTCGAGGGCGGCGACCCCGAGACCGACCAGGTCCTGGTCTTCCACGACCCCGCGACCGGGCAGCCGCTCCAGCGGATCGCGCTGCCCGACGGCGCGGTCGACCCGATGGCCCGGGACCTGGCCGTGCACGCGCAGTTCTCCGCGGACTGGACGCACTTCGCCTACGTCACCGAGGAGCCCGACGCCGTGCAGGTGGCGGTGCTCACCGATCCGCAGGAGTCCGGCGCCGAGGAGGTCTCCTACCAGCAGATCGAGTCCGTGCCCGCCTCGGAGGGGGAGGTCCTGTCCCGTCCGGCGATCAACGGCGACCGGCTGTGGTTCGTCTCCGACACCCCCCAGGACGGTGTGCCCCCGCAGGTGCTGTCGGTGCCCCTGGAGGCCCCGACGGGCACCCCCAACCAGGAGGGCAGCCTCCTCATCGGCGAGAACCAGCGGCCCAGCGACTGGGCGCTGACCCCGGACGGGGCGCTGCACATCCGCAACAGCGTGCAGACCCGGCAGAGCAGCTCCGTGGACGGCGGCACCCTCGTGGTGCGGGAGACGGCGGACAGCGTCGTCAACGCGACGCTGAACGCCGACGGAGGCCGGTGGCAGACCTTCGACAACTCCCCGGTCTGGGGCGGGGGCACCGCGCTGCTGCGCCCCGACGCCCCCGCCGGCGGCGGGGAGCCCCCGGCCGGCGCGTACCTGGTGACCATGGAGGAGCAGGGGCACACGGCCACGCGTCTGCTGGAGGGGGGCGACGGGCCGGTGGTGCAGTACGCGCCCTCGCCCGAACGCGACGCGGTCCTGCTCCAGACCGGCGGCTCCTGGCACCGGGTGGACCTGGCCGAGGGCGGGCCGGGAGAGGCCGAGGAGCTCTTCCCCCGCTTCCACGACTCTTCCATGGACGGCTGGCCGCTCGCGGTGCGCTGGGTGACGGAACCCGCGGCCGCGGACCCGAGCGCGAGTCCCGGCGCGGGCGGCGGGTGAGGGCGGCCGGGCCCCGGTCCGGGCCGGGCCCGTGGCCGGAAGCGGTCAGCCGCCGTGTGCGGGGCACCGCCTGCGATCAGGCCGATCGCCGCCCGACGAACGATGTCACAAAAGCGCACCTCCGTTGACCGAAAGGTGCGATCCTTACTATCGTCCGTAATCTCCCCTCTTTATCGTGGCCACACGAATCCCCATGCGAACGCGGCCCGAGACCGAACGAAGAGGCGGCCCCTTCCACCCCCGACTCCCGGGAAAGGCACAGATGTCCCACGCCGGTCTTGAAAACGTCAACAGCCTCGCGGTCGGCGGTGAGCAGCTCGGACAGGAGTCCGAGGGCATCCGCACCCAGATGAACCAGCTCATCCAGGACATGAGCAACGACGCCGACGCCCTCCAGGGCGAGGCCCTCGCCCGCTTCCGCGAGGCCCGCGAGCAGCTCACCGAGCGCTTCGACGAGCTGATGTCCTGGTGCAGCCAGAACGGCATCAAGCTGAACGAGGGCCAGGGGCAGTTCAACATCACCGACTCCGACTCCAGCTCCGACTACTCCCAGGCCGGAAGCGACCTCGGCGGCCTCTCCCGCCCGGTCAACGCCTGAGTCGCCCCCCCACGCTCTCCCCAGAAAGGTTTCCCATGAGTCAGTTCGACGTTTACGGCGACGTCTCGGGCCTCCAGGGCCTGGCCGAGGACCAGCAGGCCCACCTCGGCCGCTTCTCCGCCATCATGAGCCAGATCAACGAGCAGTCCGAGAGCACCGTCAGCCAGTGGGAGGGCTCGGGCAGCGCCCAGTTCCAGGCCAAGGCCACGGAGTTCGACACCCAGTTCTCCGAGGTCAACGCCGCCTTCGCCAAGGTGATCGCCGCGACCGGCAACACCGCGGACAACTACGGCAGGCTGACCCGCTACCTCGACGGACTGTTCTAGTAGGCTGAGCGGCGATGTCGTCCCCCTCCCCCGCGTCCGCCCCGGCGGACCCGGATCCGCAGCTCCCCGAGGCGTTCCACTACACGCCCAACGAGGAGAAGTACGTCCTCCAGGCGGACGCCCTGCGGCACCGGCAGCTCCGGTCGGCCCTCATGTACGGTTCGAGCCGGTACTGGCGGCGGCGGCAGCAGGTGTGGCCCGCGGTGATCGGCGGGCTCATCCTCGTCGCGCTGATCTGCGGTGTCATCGCCCTCATCGGGGCCTTCGGCAAGCAGCAGGAGGTCAACGAGGAGCGCGGTTGGGGCGCCCGCCAGCAGATGTTCCAGAGCCCGGCCACCGAGGCGCCCTCGTCTCCGTAGCACCCGGTGCCGTCCTCCCCGTCGTCTGACGGGGATCCTCCACACCACGAACACCACCAGGGGGTCGCTCTCCCATGTCCGGCTCCGAGCACGCCGCCTGGGCGCCCGGTTACGGCAACCCGGCCCTGCTCCGCCAGGGGCGCCGCGCCCGGATCGTGCGGGCCACGCGATCCACGAGCGGTGCCGACGTCGTGCTCAAGGTCCTGCCCGAGCACCTCGGGCGCGCCGAGCTGAACCAGTTGCGCGAGCTCAGCGGGGTTCCCGGTGTGGTCCCCCTGCTGGACGCGGGGACCACCGCCGACGGTGACCTGTTCGTGGTGCTGCCGTTCTACGCGGACGGCTCCTTCGGCGACATGCTCGCCCGGAGGGGGCCCGCTCCGATCCAGGAGGCGGCGGCCGTCTCGCGGAGCGTGGCGGCCGCGCTGGGTTCGATGCACGGGCGCGGGCTGCTGCACGGGGACGTGTGCCCCGGCAACATCCTGCGTGCGGGCCGGACGCCGGTGCTGACCGGTTTCGGTTCCGTCCACCGGTCCGGGGAGGCCCTGCCCCCGCCCGACCCGGCCACGGAGTCGTTCCTGCACGCGGCACCCGAGGCCCTGCGGGGCGGGGCGCGCACGCCCGCCTCCGACGTCTACCAGCTCGCGTCCACCGTCTGGACGATGCTGGTGGGGCACACGCCGTTCTCGTCGACGGACGGAACGCCGTTCGACCCCCGCGACTACGCCGAGCGTGTCCTGACGCAGGACCCCAAGCCGGTTCCCCGCTCCGACATCTCCCGCAAGCTGCGTGGTGTCCTCACCCGGGCGCTGGCCAAGCTGCCCGAGGAGCGCTTCGAGACCCCGGCGGCGTTCGCCTCGGCCTTCGAGCAGGCGCGCACGTCCCGGCCCGCCTCGACGCTGGGCGCGACCGGCGGTCAGGAGCCCCTGAGCCGTGCGCAGGCGCCGGTGTCGGGACCGCAGAGCCCGATGAGCGGGCCCCAGACACCCGTGTCGGGACCGCCGAGCCCCGCGTCCGGTGCCCAGGCGTCCATGGAGGGCTTCCAGCCCCCGGCCGCGGACACGCGGACTCCGCACTCCGGACCCCAGTACCCGATGGCGCCGCAGGCGCCCGTACCCGGCACCCGGAGCCCCGCGTACGCGCCGGACCCGGCTGCGCCTGGTCAGCAGCGTCCGGGGCCGGGCCACGAGGCCCCCGTGCGGGAGCAGCGCCCCCGCACACCCGATCCACAGACGCCCGCGCCGGGTCCCCAGAGCCCCATGAGCGGGCCCCAGACACCCGTGTCGGGACCGCAGACACCCGTGTCGGGCGCCCAGACCCCGATGGGCGGGCCCCAGCTTCCCCCTCCGCCGTACGCAGCCGACCCCCAGCAGGGCGCCTAC
>NZ_LEKI01000278.1:0-3777 GCF_001029525.1 Nocardiopsis sp. RV163
GACGGCCCCGACCACCAGGTTGACACCATGAACACCCAGCACCACTGGACCACCACACCCCTGACCGCGGACCTCCTGCGCGGCGCCCTGGACCTGGAGCGCACCGAGCACGGCGTCCCACCGCACCATCGGCCACGCCCTAGGATGAACACGTGGCACCCATCGTCAAGGAACTCACCGTCGGCCAGGTGGCCGAACGCGCCGGAGTCGCAGTCTCGGCCCTGCACTTCTACGAACGCCAGGGCCTGATCCACAGCCGCCGCACCGCAGGCAACCAGCGCCGCTACCGCCGCGACACCCTGCGCCGGGTCTCCTTCATCCGCATCTCCCAACGCGTGGGCATGCCCCTGGCACGCATCCGCCAGGCCCTGGACACCCTGCCCGACAACCGCACCCCCACCCGTGACGACTGGGCCCGCCTGTCCCAGCAGTGGCGCACCGAACTCGACGCCCGCATAAGCCAACTCATCCGCCTGCGCGACGACCTGACCAACTGCATCGGCTGCGGCTGCCTGTCCCTGGACACCTGCACCCTGTCCAACCCCGACGACGCCCTGGCCTCCGCCGGCCCCGGCCCGCGCCGCCTGATGGTCAACGCCCTGGCCCGCGAGAGCGGCTGAACACACGGGGAGGGCGGCGAACACCCGCGTTCGCCGCCCTCCCCGCACCGCCCCTACACCCCGGCGGCCTCGTCGCGTCCGCGCCGCGCCAAAGCGTCGGCGCGCTCGTTGCCCTCGTCGCCGCTGTGCCCGCGCACCCAGCGCCACTCCACCTCATAGCGCGAGGCGACCTCGTCCAGGCGCTGCCACAGGTCCACGTTCTTGACCGGCTTCTTGTCGGCCGTGCGCCAGCCCCGCCGCTTCCACCCGTGCAGCCACGAGGTGATCCCGTTGCGCACGTAGGAGGAGTCGGTGTGCACCAGCACCGGCAGCGGCTGTCGCAGGCTCTCCAGCGCCCGGATCGCCGCCATCAGCTCCATCCGGTTGTTGGTGGTCTGCGCCTCACCCCCGTACAGCTCCTTCTCGTGGCCGCCGTAGCGCAGCCACACCCCCCATCCGCCCGGACCGGGGTTACCGCTGCACGCCCCGTCGGTGTAGATGACCACCCGCTGCGTCGGCTCCTGGCCGACCTCGTCCCCGTTACGCATGCCGGGCAATCTACCGCCCCCCACGGTCACGAAAAGGCCACAACCCCAGCCAACAGGGCCGCAAAAGGAGCCAATCACCCCCAATGGAGCCCCTACAACCACCACTTCGGCCCGTCGACCCGGCCAAAGGACCCTCCACACCCGCACCAACCAACCACCCCCGCACCACAAAAAAAGGGGCGTTCCGCACCCGGAACACCCCCGCACACAGCCCAGATCAGCCGGCCAGCTCCCTCGCCAGCTCCTCGGCCCGCTCCTCACGACGCGCGAACACGTCGTTGGCCATCTCGTTCATCTTCTTCAGCACCCGCTTGCGCTCACGCGCACTCAACCGGTCCACGTACAACCGGCCCAGCGTGTGATCGGTCTCGTGCTGCAGACACCGCGCGAAGTACCCGCTGCCGCTGACGACCACGGGCCCGCCGTCGCGGTCCACCCCCCGCACCGTGGCGTGCTCGACCCGCCCCAGATCCGCGTGCGGCCCCGGAACCGACAAACACCCCTCGGACTCCACCACCACCGCGTCATCGGGGTCGCGCTCGTCCAATACCGGGTTGACCACGTGCCCCACATGACGCACACCGTCATCATCAGGGCAGTCATAGACGAACACCCTCAGGTCCACACCCACCTGGCTGCCCGCCAACCCCACACCCTCGGCCGCGTACATCGTCACGAACATGTCGTCGATGAGCGCGGACAACTCCGCCGAGCCCAACAGCTGCGGCGCCACATCCACACCACGCCGGTGCAGCACCTCCTCACCCGTCACGGTGATCCGCCGCACCCGGCCGCGCGCCGCCTCCGGAGCCCACTCGGGAAAATCCGCGACCTCCCGGCCCTGAACGACGACGCCAACCCCGCCATGCTCCGACATGGTCCTACTCTCACCAGACTTCAACGAAACCAGGAGTTGCCCTGGATCAGACACCGCGCCAGGTAGTCGCGCAACGACACCACCACCAGGCGTCGCCGGTCACTCTCATGGTCCCACACCACGATCCCCGGACCGTAGTCGGTGTGCACGTAGGCGAACTGCGGCCCCATGTCCGAGTCACCGAAGAAGATCATCTCGTCGAAGGGCGCGTACAGCTCCAGATAGTCCGGTTCCCGGCGCATCGCCAGGTTGTCCTCCACCAGGCGCCGCGCACTCCACACCACCGCGTCCCCGTACTCGTTGGTCACCCCGTCGGTCTCGCGCAGCAACGAGGCCAGCTCGAAGGGAAGGGGCAGCATCAGGTGCTTCTCCACCTCGGCAAGGGTCACCTCATCGGCCGGATCGCTCAGATCGGCCTCGGGATACATCTCCAGGATCAGTTCACGCCACACACTCCTGATCATCACAGGTCGTGGCAACCCACGGGAAATCGTCGGCGGCGAGTTGCGCCAAAAACCCGAACCCGCGGGCGCCGCACCACCCCAAACCCCGAACACGCCACCCATATCACGATGCGTGCACAACCGATCACCATTCGACACAATGACCCCATGGCTTCCACCGCACGCATGCTCGCCACCACCGCGCTCGCCGCCGCCCTGACCGCCCTGGGCACGCCGGCCCATGCCACCACCGCGACCACCACCGCCTACCCCGGCCACACCACCAGCCGCTACGTCCCCCTCACCAACGCCACCTCCACCCAGGCCCACGAGGCCGGATGCACCGAAGGACGCACCGGCGCCACCGGCCCGCGCGTCCTCTTCTTCGGCACCCAGGAAAAGAACGACACCCTACGCGAACCCGGCACCTCGGGAAAATCCACCACACCCCGCTCCGCCTACAGCAAGGCCGCCGCCTACGCCCACCACTGGGCCCAGGGCTTCACCGAGTGCCGCACCGGCCAGGCCAGCGCCCACCTGGCCCTGGGCGTCAACAACAAGGACGACGGCGGCGTCACCGGCACCCACGCCGGACAGCGCTGGGCCGACCTGGTCACCACCGTCCAAGACGCCTCCACCACCGAGGCCGTCACCATCACCGCCGCCCTGGACGCCGAACCCTCCTGGTCCACCCCCGCCTGGGCCCGCGACTGGCTCGCCGCCTACACCCAGGCCACCACCACACCGCTCTACGCCGCCAACTCCGCCGACTCCTGCCCCACCACCGGCTCGGGCAACTGCGCCAACGGCTGGCGCCTGGCCGACGTCCACCACATGGCCGGCGGAGGCAACCCCCGCGTCCACGTCATCCCCCAGATCTACCGCACCGACGGCATCCAGGCCGACCAGTGGGCCAACATCAGCCGCTGGGGCCACACCAACACCGACGACCCCCTGCGCTTCGCCGGAGCCATGTCACAGCACACCGCCTGCCAACAGCGCACCTGCAACAACACCGACAACACCCCCCAACAGTCCTGGAACCAACTCAAGAAGGCCCTGGACGCCCACAGCAGCACCCGCGTCAGCGACCTGGGCCCCGCCACCGACATGCGCTGGCCCTAAAAACCCCGAACACACCGCCCAGGAGGGCTCCCGCACCGACCGGGAGCCCTCCTGACCGCTGTCCCCACCCCCGCTACAGGGGAGCCCGCACCACCGCGCCCACACCCGCGAACAGGACACAATAGACACCAGCACCCACGAGCGCAGGAACGGAAGAACCACCCATGGCCACCGCACCCCACCAC
>NZ_LEKI01000279.1:0-3738 GCF_001029525.1 Nocardiopsis sp. RV163
GACCAGGGTGGTCTTGCCGCCCGCGAGGCCGCCCGCGTCCCGCTGCCCGACACCGCCGAGTACGCCCTCAAGATCGCGGTCGTGGGCGGCTTCGGGGTCGGCAAGACCACCCTGGTCCGCTCGGTCAGCGAGATCCGCCCGCTCAGCACCGAGGAGACCATGACCCGGGCGGGGCACGGCGTCGACGACGTGGACGGGGTGGAGTCCAAGCGCGCCACCACCGTCGCCTTCGACTTCGGCCGCATCACCCTGGACGCCGCCTCGGTGCTCTACGTCTTCGGCGCCCCGGGCCAGGAGCGCTTCTGGTTCCTGTGGGACCGCCTCTTCTCCGGAGCCCTGGGCGCGGTGGTCCTGGTGGACACCCGGCGCCTGGAGGACTCCTTCTACGCCATCGACCGCCTGGAGGCCCAGGGCACACCCTTCGTCGTGGCCCACAACGACTTCGGTGAGGCCGAGCACAGCCTGGAGAAGGTGCGCGCCGCCCTGGACCTGGACGCCTCGGTCCCCCTGCTGCGCTGCGACGCGCGCGCACGCGACTCGGCCAAGCAGGTCCTCATCGCGCTGGTCGGCCACGTCCGCGCCCTGGTCACGGAGGCCGTCCGGTGAGCGCCCCCCCGGATCTGTCCGGTGAAAAGCCCCGGATCTGTCCGGTGAGCGGTACCGGGACCCGCCCGGCCCCCCTCCACGGCCCCGACCTGCGAACCCGTCCCCGACGGCCGAGCCGAGCGGCCGTCCGCCCCCTTCTCCCAAAGGACCGAGAGTGGCCGAACCCGTCCGGCTGTACGACCCCAGCTTCAACGCCGACCCCCAGGGCTCCTACCGGGCCATGCGCGCCGAACACGGTTCCGTGGTGCCCGTGCTCATGGAGGGCGACGTCCCCGCGTGGCTGGTCATCGGCTACCACGAGCTCCACCACGTCCTCAACACCCCCGAGGTGTTCGCGCGCGACCCCCGCCGCTGGAACGCCTGGGACCGGGTGCCGCGGGACTGGCCGCTGCTGCCGGTGCTCGCGCCCCAGCCCAACCTGCTCTCCGCCGAGGGCGAGGAGCACCGGCGCCGCACCGCCGCGGTCAACGACGCCCTGAACGGAGCCGACCCGCACGAGCTGCGCGCGGTCACCGCCCGCCTGGCCGACCGCCTCGTCGACGGGTTCTGCGCCTCCAGCGGCACCGACCTGCGCACGCACTACGCGCAGCGGCTCCCGTCCCTGGTCCTGTGCTGGATGTACGGCCTCGACGACGACCGCGGCGAGGCGGTCACCACCCTGATGGGCACCATGTTCGACGCCGGTCCCGACGCGGTCGGGGCCCACGTCGAGATCGCGGCCGAGTTCAGCAGGCTCGTCGCCTCCCGCCGCGCCGAACCCGGACCCGACGTGGTGTCCCGGATGATCGCCCACCCGGCGGGCTACGGAGACGCGGACCTGGTCGCCGAACTGGTCGCCGTCCTGGGCGGAGCCCACCAGACCACCTCCGAGTGGATCGGCAACGCGCTGCGCCTGATGCTCACCGACGACCGCTTCTCCGCCTCCATGGCGGGCGCCCGCAGCAGCGTCCGCGAGGCCCTGGCCGAGGTCCTGTGGGAGGACTCCCCGTCCCAGATGAACGCCGGGCGCTTCGCCGCCCGCGACGTCGAGCTGGACGGCAGGGTCATCCGCAGGGGCGACCTGCTCCTGCTGGGCTACGCCGCGGCCAACAAGGACCCGCGGCTGCACACCGGCGAGCGCTCCTCGGCCGTCCGGGGCAACCACGCCCACCTGTCCTTCTCCCACGGCGAGCACAGCTGCCCCCACGCCGCGCAGGGGATCGCCGAGGTCATGGCGGTCACGGCGGTGGAGGTGCTGCTGGACCGCCTGCCCGACGTCGAACTGGCCATCCCCGCCGAGGAGGTCCGCTGGCGGCCCTCGCCCTGGGTGCGGGGGGTCGTTTCGCTGCCGGTCGCCTTCACCCCCACACCCCCGCAAGGAGTCCTGTGATGCCCTGCCCCGTCCAGCACACCCCCGACGGAATCCCGCTGGTGCACGCCGTCCCCGACGACGTGCAGGCCGACCGCGAACGCCTCCACCGGGCCGGACCCGTCACCCGGGTCGAACTCCCCGGCGGGGTCCGCGCCTGGGCCACCACCCACCACGAGGTCAGCCGCGCCACCCTCAACGACCCCCGCTTCGTCAAGAGCGTCGACCACTGGGACGACTACCAGAGCGGCCGGGTCCCCGAGGGCTGGCCGCTGATGGGCACGATCCCCACCGACGGCTCCAACATGCTTGCCCAGGACGGCGCCGCCCACCGGCGCATGCGCAGGCTCACCGCCAGCCCGTTCTCGGCGCGCCGCGTGGAGCGCCTGCGCCCGCGCATCGAGGAGATCACCGCCCGGGCGCTGGACGCCCTGGAGCCGCGCGCGCACGAACCCCTGGACCTGAAGTCGGAGTTCACCTTCCGGGTTCCCATGGGGGTGATCGGCGAACTGTACGGGGTGGCCGAGGCCGAGTACGCCCAGCTCGGCGAGATGTACGCCAAGCTCTTCTCCGGCACCACCGAGGAGGGCGAGCACCTGCGGATCTACGGCGCCCTGTTCCAGTTCTTCGCGGAGATGGTCGCCCGCAAGCGCGCCAGCCTCGACGAGCACGACGACTTCACCACCGACCTGCTCAGGGCCCGGGAGGACGGCGACTCCCTCAGCGACACCGAGGTCACCATCACCCTGCTGACGGTGGTGGCGGCCGGGCACGAGACCACCGTCAACCTGCTCAACAACGTGGTGCGCGCCCTGCTCGCCCACCCCGACCAGTTCGCCCTGCTCAAGGCGGACAAGGTCACGTGGGAGCAGGTCGTGGAGGAGACGCTGCGCTACGACCCGCCCAACAACGTCATGATGTTCCGCTTCGCCACCGAGGACGTGGAGGTCGGCGGGCAGACCATCCGCAAGGGCGAGGCGCTGATGACGCACTACGGCGCGGCCACCCGCGACCGCGCGGAGTTCGGCGAGGACCCGGACCCGTCCGTCTTCGACCCGCAGCGCACCGAGGGGCGCCACATCACCTTCGGTTACGGCCCGCACATCTGCCCCGGGGCGCCGCTGTCGCGCCTGGAGGCCGGGATCATCCTGCCCATGCTCTTCGAGCGCTTCCCCGACCTGCGGCTGGCCGTCCCCGACGAGGAACTGCGGGTGCAGTCCGCGCTCTCGGTCACCAGCCTGAGGGAGTTCCCGGTCGTGCTGCGCCCCTGACCGGTGGGTCGCACGGCGTGCGGACCGCCCCCGCGCCCCCGGCAGCCCCGGCCGGGCGAGCGGGGGCCGCGCCGTGCGGCCCCCGTCGCGTTCCGGCCGGGGCGGCGGCCCGGCCGGTACCGGGAGCGGCCTCCCCGCCGTCCCGGGATCGGCAGCGGCCCCGGGACGCTCCCCGCCCCGTGTCAAGAAGTCCTTACGCCGTGAGCCCCCCGTGTTGACGCCTCCCGGCCGTAGGCTCGGCTGGTCGCCGGTCCTCACGGGGGAAGGGAACGGACATGACGCCGACCAGGCTGGCCGCCGCCGCGGCCCTGGCCGTGCTCGTCGCCTCCGGCTGCGGGGCGCCGAGGGACACGGCCCCGGGGGAGGGGCGGCCGCTCCACCCCACCGCCCTGTTCCAGTTCTTCGCGGAGATGGTCGCCCGCAAGCGCGCCAGCCTCGACGAGCACGACGACTTCACCACCGCCCTGCCCGGGCCCCGGCCAGGACAGCGACTCCCTCAGCGACACCGAGGTC
>NZ_LEKI01000027.1:0-45145 GCF_001029525.1 Nocardiopsis sp. RV163
GGTCAGGCCCCACAGGCACACCGCCAGGATCAGCGCACCGCCCCCGCCGGGTCCGTGCGCCGCGCGGTGCCCGCCGTGTGCGCTGCGCTGATCCTGGCGGTGTGCCTGTGGGGCCTGACCCGCGACGCCATGACCGTCGAGGTGGCCCAGCGCCTCGCCGCCCCTTCCTGGGACCGCCCCCTGGGCACCGACGCGGTCGGCCGCGACGTCCTGGCCCGGCTCGGGCACGGCGCACTGGCCACCGTGGGCACCGCGGCGCTGGTGTGCCTGGTCAGCTTGGCCGCGGCCCTGCTGATCGGGTTCGTTCCCGCGCTGTCGGCGGGCGCATCGGAGATGGCCAACGCCCTGCCCCCGGTGATCGCCGGAATCCTGGTGGCCGCCGTCGCCGGCCCCGGCCCACTCGGCGCCGCCGTGGCCGTGGCCCTGGTCTCCTGGCCCCCGCTGGCAGCGCACACCTCCGCGCTGGTCCAGGAGACGCGCGCGGCCGCCTACCTGACCGCGCAGCGGGCCCTGGGAGCCGGTCCCCGCTGGATCCTGGTCCGGCACGTGCTGCCCGCGGTCCTGGGGCCGGTGACCCGCCACGCCGTGCTGCGCCTGCCGGGGATCGCGCTGGCCATCGCCTCGCTCGGCTTCCTCGGCCTGGGCTCGCAGCCGCCCTCGGCTGAGTGGGGCCTGAGCCTGTCGGAGTCCCTGGCCTACGTGGAGCGCGCGCCCCTGGCGGCGCTGGCCCCGGCCGCCATGCTCCTGCTGCTGGCCGCGTTCGCCGTCTCCTCGTCCACGCTTCCCCAGGGCTCGTGGACACCCCCGTGGCGCCGGGGTCCCCGTCCGGCCGCGACCGCACCGCCCCCAGGGGCCCTGACGTGACCTTCGAAGAAGGCGGGCTCCTCCCCGCGGGCCGCGCGGGCGCGGCGGTCGGCGGCCCGACCCGGACGCGCGGCCGCCTCCGCCGCCCCGACGCGCGGGGCCCGGTCCCCCTCCACTCCGGCCCGAAGGCCGAACTCTCACCGGAAGGACGCAGATGAGCGACGAGGCACTGCTTTCGGTCCGCGACCTGCGGGTCACCCTGCCCGGGCTGCGAGGGGGCGGGGTCCGCGCCGTGCGCGGGCTCTCCTTCGACGTGCGCCCCGGCGAGGTGCTCGCGCTCGTGGGGGAGTCCGGGGCCGGGAAGTCGGTCACCGCCCGCGCCGTCCTGGGCATGGCGCCCCACGGCGCCTCCGTCACCGGAAGCGTCCGCCTGGACGGACGGGAGCTGGTCGGCGCACCGCCCGCCGTCCTGCGGCCCCTGCGCGGGCGGCGGATGTCCCTGGTGCCCCAGGACGCGCTCGCCGTGCTCAGCCCCGTGCACACCGTGGGCGCCCAGCTCGTACGCGCCCTGCGCTCCGTGCGTCGGATGGGCCGGGCCGCGGCGTGGGAGCGGGCGGTGGCCGCACTGGACCGGGTCGGCATCCCCGACGCCGCCCGACGCGCGCACGCCTACCCGCACGAGTTCTCCGGCGGCATGCGCCAGCGGGCGGTCATCGCGATGGCCACGGTCAACGAACCCGACCTGGTGTTCGCCGACGAGCCCACGACCGCCCTCGACCCCAGGATGCAGGCCCGGACGCTGGAACTGCTGTGCGGGCTGCGGGAGCGCAACGGCACCGCGCTCGTCCTGGTCACCCACGACCTGGGCGTCGTCGGCGGCTACGCCGACCGGGTGGCGGTCGTCTACGCCGGACGCCACGTCGAGTCGGGCCCGGTGGGGCCGGTCCTGACCCGGCCGCGCGCCCCCTACACCGCCGGCCTGGTCGCCGCGCTGCCCCGGCCCGGGACCGGGGACCGCCGCCTGCCCGCCATCGCCGGAACGCCCCCCTCACCGGAGGCGCTGCCCGGCGGCTGCGCCTTCGCGCCCCGCTGCCCGCTGGCGGAGGACCGGTGCCGCGCAGAGGAGCCCTCACCGGCTCCGGCGGGGGAGCCGGGCAGGCTGGTCTCGTGCCACCGCTGGCAGGACCTGCCCGACCCGGTGTCCTCCCTGTTCACGGACACCGCGCACACACCACGAGGAGGGACGCCATGACCACCCCACCGCTGTTGGGCGTACGCGATCTGGTGGTGCGCTACCCGGGCCGCACCCGGCGGTCCGCCCCGGTGACGGCCGTCGACGGCGTCTCCTTCGACGTCGGCGCGGGGGAGACGCTCGCCCTGGTCGGGGAGTCGGGGTGCGGCAAGTCCAGCACCGCCGCGGCCGTGATCGGACTGCGCCGCCCCCAAAGCGGGACGGTGCTCTTCGAGGGCCGGGAGCTGACCGCCATGGGCGAGAGGGAGCTGCGCGCCCTGCGCCCCGCGATCCAGCCGGTGTTCCAGGACCCCTACGGCTCGCTCAGCCCGCGCCTGCGCGTGCGCGACGCCGTCGCCGAACCCCTGCGCATCCACGGCCGCTGGGACCGCGCGACCGGTCCCGACCGGGTGGCCGGACTCCTGGAGAAGGTCGGACTGGACCCCGCGCACGGCGACCGGCTGCCGCACGAGCTCTCCGGCGGGCAGTGCCAGCGCGTGGGGATCGCCCGCGCGCTGGCCTGCGAGCCGCGCCTGCTGGTCCTGGACGAACCGGTGTCGGCCCTGGACTCCTCCGTGCGCGCCGGGGTGCTCAACCTGCTCACCGGTCTCCAGGACGAACTGGGACTGGGCTACCTGTTCATCTGCCACGACCTGGCGCTCGTCGGGCACGTGGCGCACCGCGCGGCGGTCATGCGCGCGGGACGGCTGGTGGAGACCGGTCCCGCCCACCGGGTGTGCTCCGACCCCGCCCACCCCTACACCCGCGAACTGGTGGAGGCGGTCCCGGCCCTCCCAGGCGGCTCCGGGGACCGGTCGCTGCCGAGCGTCCCGTGAGCCCGGCACGGCCGCCCCACAGGGACGGAATCGGGGCCGGGAGCGGGCACGGGAGTGGAAGCGGGCACGGGAGCGGTAGCGAGAGCGGGGACATGAGCGGGTCCGGGAACACGGCCGGGACCGGGCTCGGGAACAGGGGCGCCAGCCTCCTGTCCCGGACCACCGCCCGCCGGGCCGAGGCGCTGCGCGACGTGTACGGCCTGCCCGCGCTGCCCCTGCTGCTGATCGGCTCGCAGTTCGCGTTCAACGTCGGCTTCTTCGCGGTCCTGCCCTACCTCGCCGACCACCTCGGCGGCGCCCTGGGCCTGGCCGGGTGGCTGGTCGGCCTCGTGCTTGGCCTGCGCACCTTCAGCCAGCAGGGCCTGTTCGTGGTGGGCGGCACGCTCACCGACCGGTTCGGCGCGCGCCCGGTGGTGCTGGCGGGCTGCGCGCTGCGCGTGGCCGGGTTCTGCTGGCTCGGCTTCGCTCAGGGCACCGCTTCGGTCATCGCCTCGGTCCTGCTCATCGGCTTCGCCGCCGCGCTGTTCTCCCCGGCCGTGGAGACCGAGATCGTGCGCCAGGCCGTGCGGCACGAGCGGAGTACCGGTGAACCCCGCACCCGGATGCTCGCCCTGTTCTCCGTCGCGGGCCAGGCGGGAACCCTCGTCGGACCGCCGCTGGGCGTCCTGCTGCTGCTCGGCGGCTTCCGCGCCGCCTGCCTGGCCGGGGCCGCGGTCTTCGCCGCCGTGCTGGCCGGGCACCTGCGGCTGATGCCGCGCACGGCACCGGGCGCACCCGCGTCGGCCGACCGGGGGAGGCCGCGCCCGCGGGAGGGACTGCGGCTGCTGCTGGGCAACCGCAGGTTCCTGGCGCTGAGCCTGGCCTACAGCGGCTACCTGCTGGCCTACAACCAGCTCTACCTGGCCCTGCCAGCGGAGGTGGAGCGGGCGACCGGCTCCCAGACCGCGCTGGGCTGGCTGCTGGCCTGGGCGTCGCTGCTCTACATCGCCACGCAGGTGCCGATGCTGCGCTGGGCCTCCGCCCGTCTGACGCGGCGCGCGACGCTGGTGTGGGGGCTGGTGCTGATCTGCCTGGGCTTCGCCGGGGCCGCCGCGTCCATGCCGGTCGGCGCGCTTGACGGGCTCGTGCCCTCCGCTGTGTTCGTCACCGCGCTGACCCTGGGCCAGGTGCTCATCGTGCCCACGGTGCGGGCCTGGATCCCCGACCTGGTCGAGGACCGCCACCTGGGCCTGTTCACGGGCGCGCTGTCCTCGCTGTCGGGGCTGGTGGTGCTCCTGGGCAGTGTGCCCGCCGGGGCGCTGCTGGACCTGGGCGGGCCGCTGCCCTGGCTCCTGCTCGCCCTGGTGCCGCTCGCCGGAGCGGCGCTGGTCCCCGGCCGGGGCCGCCCCTGACCCCGTGGTCCGGCCGCGGCGCGGTGCCGCCCACGGGCCCGCGGCGGCTCATCTGGTCCCGGCGGCGCGGCCCGCCGTGGGCGGGTGCGCGCACCAGGGTGGGGAAGCGCTTTCCGTGTCGAGGGCAAGGACGGAAGGGTGAGAAGGCCCCTTGTGGTGCGCCTGTGGCGCGCGGTGCGCGAGCACCTGGGCGACGGCGTGCCGCTGATGGTGGACGCCAACCGGCAGTGGTCGCGCGCCGACGCCCAGCGCATGTGCCGGGCCTTCGAGGAGTTCGGGCTGTTCTGGACCGAGGAGCCGCTGGACGCCTACGACTTCGAGGGCCACGGACGCCTGGCCGCGGTGTTCGACACCCCCATCGCCACCGGGGAGATGCTCACCAGCGTCGCCGAGCACGCCGAGCTGATCCGGCACGGGGGCGCGGACATCGTCCGGCCCGACGCGCCCCGGATCGGCGGCATCACGCAGTTCCTCCAGGTCATGGCGATGGCCGACCGGCGCGACCTCCAGCTTGCCCCGCACTTCGCGATGGAGGTCCACATCCACCTGGCCGCCGCCTACCGGCACGAGCCGTGGGCGGAGCACTTCGAGTGGCTCGACCCCCTCTTCAACGAGCACCCGCAGATCTCGGGCGGGCGCATGCACCTCTCCGGCCGCCCCGGCCTGGGGGTGACCCCGAGCGACCAGGCACGCGCGTGGACGGTCGACACTCACCGGGTCGAGGCCTGACCGCGATGGTGCCCGGGCCGGGGCAGGCCCCGGCCCGGACCCAGGCCCGCGGGCGCCGCCCCGGGACACGGCGGCGTCCGCGCCGGAACCCGTGCGGCTGACCCGGTCCCGATCCCGCGGCACGGCGGAGCCGGGCACGGACCCTCCGGGACCGAGGACGAGGGGTAACGCGGGCACCGATACCCCGGCTCAGGGGTTTCCGCGCCGGACGACCTCCTCCAACAGCCGCACGGCGGTGCCCGCGCCGTCCTCGGCGCGCACCCGTTCGCCCAGGGTGCGCGCCCCTTCCGCGAGGGCGGGGTCACCGACCGCGCGGACCAGGGCCGAGGCCAGCGAGTCCACGGTCAGGCGCTGGCCCCGCAGCGGGGCGACGGCGGCCCCGGCCTCGTGGGCCCGCTGCGCCCAGAACGGCTGGTCACCCCAGAAGGGGCACCCGACCTGCGGTCTGCCCGAGGCGAGCGCGGCGCCGGTGGTCCCGGCGCCGCCGTGGTGCACGACCGCCGCACACCGTGGGAACAGCCGCTCGTGCGGGGCCCCGTCGATGACCACTACGTCGCCGCCGCCGGTTTCGGCGGTGATGCCGCCCCGGCCCGAGGCGACGACCGCGCGCACCCCCGCGCGGCGTACGGCTTCGCCCACCACGCGCCCGGTGGCCGCGGGGTCGGCGGTGGGCAGGCTGCTGAACCCGACGAACACCGGCGGCCTCCCGGCGTCCAGGAACGCCTCCAGCTCCGGGGAGGGCCGCCACTCCGTGTCCGGCGGCGGGAACCAGAAGCCGGTGGTGCTCACCCGGGGCGGATAGTGCGCCTGTGGCGGGAGCAGATGGCGGCTGAACGCCTGGAGCACGGTGGACGGGCTGCCGTCCGGCTGGCGCAGCGGGTCGTGGCGCCCGGCTCTCGGGGGCAGGCCCAGTGCTTCCCGGAACCCCTCGGCCACCGTGCGCTGTCCGCGCAGCGCGAGGGCGGCCAGCCGGTAGGTGAGCGGATTGAGGGCGGAGGGCATCCACCCCGGCCAGGGCACGCCGGGGGCGGGGAAGGCGCGGGTGGGCACCCAGGAGGGCTGCAGGGCCACCGGGACGGAGGGCGCGCCCAGGCGTTCGGCGAGGTGCCCTCCCGGCATGCCGGGGATGTGCACGACCACGTCCGCGTCCTCGTCGGCGAGCGCGGCCATGTCGTCGTAGACCCTGCGCATGAGCGGGGTGATCCTGCGCAGGAGGGCGGCGGCGTGCACGGCGCCGCGCGGCCCCCGCAGTCCGGTGTCCATCACGCCGTCCAACTCGGGGTCGCCCATGAGGGTGTTGGGGCCGTCGTCCACCGGGTGGTAGGCGACACCGTGCGCTGAGGCCAGCGGGGCGGCCGAGGCGGGGCCCGCGACCACAGCGGTGTGCCCGGCCGCGTCCAGGGCCCCGGCCAGGGCCAGGAAGGGCTGGACGTCTCCGCGGGTGCCGTGGGTGAGCAGGAGTGCGTGCACGTCGGTCATTCCTTCCGGGGGGTGAGACCCCGCGCGACGATGTCGATCAGCAGATCGAGGGTCTGGTGGTAGTGCTCCGGTGCCGCCAGCCGGTCGGCGTTCACCGGGAGGAGCAGGACGGCCTGGAGGACGCCGACGATGGCGGCCGGATGGGCGTCCACCAGTTCGCCCGTCCCGCGCCGGGCGTCCACGAACGCGCCCAGCGCGGCGGCGGGGTTGTCGGGGGAGGAGGCGGCGCGCAGCGGAGCCACCTTGCGCGCGACCGCGTCCATCTCCTCTGGGTGTGTCACGAGCCGCCCGTACAGGGGGTTGTCGGCCAACTCGTCCAGGCTGGCGCGCAGGAACCGCCGCAGCCCTTCCCGGGTGTCGTCCGTGCTGTTCAGGGCATCGTCGATGACGCGCTTCCTGACCTCGGCCGTCTGGCGCAGCATCAGCTCCAGGTAGAGGGCCTCCTTGGAGTCGAAGAAGGCGTAGAAGCTGCTCTTGGCGATACCGGCGGGCGCGACCAGTTCCTCCAGGGAGGTCTTGCGCAGCCCCCGTGTGGTGAACAGGGCGCGTCCGGACTCCAGCAGCAGATCGGTGATGCGTTCCTTCTCCTGTGCGGAGAACGCGGGTGGCACGGTGGTTCCTCCCTCGGTCGGCGGTGTCCGCCCGTGGTGCTTTGGGTCAGCGGTTCCGGTCAGGGCGCGGCGACCGGTGCGTGTCCGTCCTGTCTCCGGTGTCGGCGGCCGGTCAGGGACAGGGGGAGCGAACGCCAGCGTGCCACCGCCACCACGACCGCGGTGACCACCGCCATGGCCAGGCCCAGCGGCAACACGGTGGCCAGCCCGTCCGAGCCGGAGTTGGCGACGGTCCAGGCGATCTTGGCGGCCAGGCCTCCGTTGACGACGACCAGGCCCCAGCCCAGGGAGCGGTACCAGAACGCCGCGCACAGTGAGCCGAGCAGCGCGGGCACCAGCGGCAGGGTGGCCCAGGTGACCCAGGTGGGGTCCGTGAACAGTTCCTTCTCCATCTCCAGGACTCCGGCCATGGCCGGATCGATCTCCTCGGGCGCGGGGAACCAGAAGAAGCTGGAGAGCATGGCCACGACGGTCAGGGCCAGCGGCACGGGTCTGCGGGTCCAGCAGAAGTAGGCGATGGGCAGGAAGAACAGCGGTCGCACGTACCAGCTCAGCGGGTTGAGGTGGCGCGGCCAGGCCCAGGCGAGGAAATCGGTGAGCAGGTCCATGGGGGTTCCGTTCGACGAGTGCTTGAAACCATAAAAACACTTTGGATATTTGTTTTCAAGAGGACGGGTGCGCGTTCCCCGCCCGGGTGGGGGCCGACGACCGTCCGGGAACCGCCTCCGAGCGGTGAAGCGGACGCGGTCGCGTGTGCCGACGTCCCCGTACCGCTGCCGGGAAGGAGCCCGGACAACCGGTCCGCGGGGCCGGGCCCGGCCACCGGACCGCGGGCGCCGGTCCGGTGGCTGGGGAGGGGAACGGTCCGGCCGCCGCCGAAGCGGCGGCGGAACCCGGGGTCGGCGCCGAATCCCGGACGTGCGGGTGACACGGGCCGGGGAGCAAGGTAGAACAGCACGAGCGCCCCGAGAGCACCGGAGCCCGCCCGGCCGAGGACCCCGACGCCGCGGAACCCGGCGCGTCGTCCACAGCTCCGCCGCACACCACCGCGGGGGAGCGGGGCCGGTACCGACGAACGAGGAGCACGATCCTTGACCGACAACCCGTTCCTGTCCCCGAGCGAGCTTCCCTACCGGCTCCCCGACTTCGCCGCCGTCCGCGAGGAGCACTTCCTGCCCGCGTTCGACAAGGGCGTGGCCGAGCACCTCGCCGAGGTGGACGCGATCGTCCGCGACCCGCGGCCCCCGACCTTCGACAACACGATCGCCGCGCTGGAGCGCTCCGGCGCGCTCCTGGCCAGGGTGGAGACGGTTCTGCACACCCTGGCCGGGTCCGACGCCACCGACGGCATCGAGGAGATCGAGCGGGAGATCGCCCCGAGGGCCGCCCAGCACCGGGACGCCGTCTCGCTCAACCGGGAGCTGTGGGAGCGCGTGCGGCAGGTCACCGCCTCCGACCCGCAGGAGGCCTGGCTGCTGGAGCGGTACCGCCTCGACTTCGTCAAGGCGGGCGCCGACCTGGACGACGACCAGCAGGCCCGGCTGCGCGAGCTCAACGCCGAGCTCGCCGGGCTGAGCACCGAGTTCTCCCGCAACGTGGTCCGGGCCACCCGCGAGGCCTCCCTCGTCACCGGCGACGTCTCCGACCTCGACGGCCTCGACGAGGCCCGCATCAGCGCGATCGAGCGGGACGGGGAGTACGTCCTGCCCCTGCTCAACACCACCGTCCAGCCCGCGCTGGCACAGCTCACCGACCGGGCCACCCGCGAGCGGCTCTACACCCTGAGCGCCGAGCGAGCCCCCGAGAACCTCGACATCGCCGCGCGCATGGCCGTCCTGCGCGCCGAGCGGGCCGCGCTGCTCGGCTACCCCGACCACGCGGCCTACACCGTCGCCGACCAGACCGCCAGGACCGTCGACGCGGTCGAGGAGCGGCTCGGCCAGCTCGTCGGACCCGCCCGGCGCAACGTCGAGAAGGAGGCCCGGGCCCTGGCCGAGCACGCCGGGCACGACATCGAGCCCTGGGACTGGCCCTTCTACGCCGAGCGGCTGCGCAGGGAGCGCTACGACTTCGACGACAGCGTCCTGCGCCCCTACTTCGAACTCGGCAGGGTGGTCGAGGACGGCGTCTTCCACGCCGCCGCGCTGCTGTACGGGATCGCCTTCGCCGAGCGGCCCGACCTGCGCGGCTACCACGAGGACGTGCGGGTGTGGGAGGTGTTCGACCGGGACGGCTCGCCCCTGGGGCTGTTCCTGCTGGACCCCTACGCCAGGCCGACCAAGCGCGGCGGCGCGTGGATGCACAACCTGGTCGCCCAGTCCTTCCTGCTGGACGAGCGGCCGGTGGTGGTGAACAACCTCAACATCACCAAGCCCGCCTCGGGCCCCACCCTGCTCACCTTCGACGAGGTCGAGACGGCCTTCCACGAGTTCGGCCACGCCCTGCACGGGCTGCTGTCGGCCGTGCGTTTCCCGCGCGTGCAGGGCACGAGCGTGCCGCGCGACTTCGTGGAGTTCCCCTCCCAGGTCAACGAGATGTGGGCGACCTGGCCGGAGGTCCTGGCCAACTACGCCCGCCACCACGAGACCGGTGAGCCGGTGCCCGCCGAACTCGTGGATCGCCTGACGGCCGCCCGCCAGTTCAACCAGGGCTTCGCCACCTTCGAGTACCTGGCCGCCGCGCTCCTGGACTGGTCCTGGCACCGCCTGGCCCCGGGCGAGGCCGTGGAGGACCCGGCCTCCTTCGAGGCGCGCGCCCTGGAGGCCGCGGGGGTCCTGCACCCCCTGGTCCGTCCGCGCTACCGGTCGGCCTACTTCATGCACGTGTTCGCCAACGGCTACAGCGCGGGCTACTACTCCTACGTGTGGAGCGAGGTCCTGGACGCCGAGAGCGTGGAGTGGTTCACCGAGAACGGCGGCCCCACCAGGGAGGGCGGCGACCGCTTCCGGGAGAGGGTGCTGGCGGTGGGCGGCGGTGTGGACCCCATGGAGGCGGTCCGCGACTTCCTGGGCCGCGAGCCCCGCATGGAGCCCCTGCTGGTCCGCCGCGGGCTGGTCTGACCCGCGGCCGGGCACACCGTGAGGCGGTGTGCCCGGCCCCGCCGCCCGTACGGCCGGGCCCCGGGGAAGTCGGGGCCCGGCCGTACGGGCGGCGGGGGATCGACGCGCCCGCCGGGGCTGCACGCCCGGGAGGGTGTGCGCGCCCCGCGTCCACGAGCCCTACTCCTCGGCCTCCTCCCTGAGCAGCTCCGCGTAGGCCTCGGCGTCGAGCAGCCCGTCCACCGCCCCCGGGTCCGCGGGCCGGGCCCGGTAGAGCCAGCAGTCGTAGGGGTCGTCGTTGACCTGTTCGGGCTCCTCCGCGAGTTCGTCGTTGACCTCGACCACCTCGCACCCGAACGGCGCGTAGAACTCCGACACGGCCTTGACCGACTCCACCGTGCCCACCGCCTCCTCGGCGTCGAAGACCGTACCGACCGCGGGCAGCTCCAGGTAGACCACGTCGCCGAGCTGCCGTTGGGCGAAGTCGGTCAGTCCGACGGCGACCGTGTCACCGGACTCCCGGCGGACCCATTCGTGGGACGTGGTGTAGAGCAGGTCGCCCGGAATGCTGGCCATGGCAGAACCCTTCGTGTCTTCGCGTGTCCGAAGCGCGATCGCCGCTGTCGGGCGACCGGCAAGGCCAGTGTGCTGGACCGGCGGGCGCGCGGGGGCGCCTTTGGCGCAACCGGGTGAGGGGAGCCGGCCCGACGGCTTCCGTCACACGCCCCACGCGTGGTGCGGGCTGCCCCTGTGCCCGGTCCGTCCGGTTCGGGCCGCGTGCGCGTTGGGGAGGGGGCGGGCGCCCGCGGGTGGGCTACTCGGCGGTAACATCTTCGCCGGTCGCACCGAACGCACTGGAAGGCGTCAGATGAGCGAGGAACTCTCCGTCCGCCTCGACGGTCATGTCGCCGTCCTGGAGATCCACCGGCCGCCCAACAACCACTTCGACCACGCCCTCCTCAAGGAGCTGGCGGACACCGCCGAGGAGTTGGTCGCCACCGGCGACCGCCGCGCCCTCGTGCTGTGCTCGGAGGGCAAGAACTTCTGCGCCGGGGTGGACTTCGCGGCGGGCGGGGTCGGCGACACTCCGGTCCGGACCCTCAGCGCCGTCTACGGTGAGGCGCTGCGCCTGTTCGCCCTGCCTGTACCCGTGGTCGCCGCCGTCCAGGGCGCGGCCGTGGGCGGCGGCCTCGGCCTGGCCTGCGCGGCGGACTTCCGGGTGGCCGCGCCCTCCACCCGCTTCCACGCCAACTTCGGGCTCCTGGGCCTGCACCAGGGCTTCGGGCTGAGCGTGTCCCTGCCCGCGATCGTCGGCCGCCAGAGGGCCGCCGACATGTTCTACACCGCCCGCCGTGTGACCGGCACCGAGGCCCACGCCACCGGCCTGGCCGACCTGCTGGTGGACGAGGCCGCCCTGCGGTCGGCGGCCGTGGACCACGCCCACCGCATCGCCGCGTCCGCCCCGCTGACCGTGCGCTCGATGAAGGCCACGCTCCGCGCCGACCTGCTCGCCGCGCTGCCCGCCGCCCTGGACCGGGAGGTCGTGGAGCAGAACAAGCAGCTCGGTACCAAGGACCACGAGGCCGGGGTCAGCGCCTCCCTCGCCCGGGTCGGGCCCGTCTTCACCGGCGAGTAGCCGCGGCGGCCCCTGTCCCGCCGGCGGGAGACGGCCCGGCCCCGGCCCCGGTCGAGGACTCCGGATTCCCGGCCTCGCGGCGGCTTCCGGTCACTACACTGAGCGGACTCGGATCAGCGTGCGGACAGGGGGTCGCGATGGGCGCACCCGATGTGACGGCGTCCACCCAGTGGTGGCAGGGGCTCAACGCGGCCAAGGCCGCCTCCACCCCCGCCGACCGGGTCCGGGACCTGGTCAGGGAGCACCAGCGCTGGTACCCCAGGGCCGACGTGGCGCTGCTGAGCCGGGCCTACGCCGTGGCCGAGCACCTGCACAAGGAGCAGAGGCGCAAGAGCGGCGAGCCGTTCATCATCCACCCGGTCGCCGTGGCCGCCATCCTCGCCGAGATGGGTCTGGACACCGCGACGCTGGTCGCCGCACTCCTGCACGACACGGTGGAGGACACCCCGTTCAGCCTGGCCCACCTCGCGGCGGAGTTCGGCACCGAGGTCGGCGTCATGGTGGACGGCGTCACCAAGGTGGACCGGTCCATGTACGGCAGCGCGGCGGCGGGGGAGACCTTCCGCAAGATGGTGGTGGCCGCCCGCGACGACCTGCGGGTGCTGCTGATCAAGCTCGCGGACCGGCTCCACAACCTGCGCACCCTCCAGTTCCAGCCCCCGCACAAGCGCGTCAAGATCGCCCAGGGCACCCGGGAGCTCCTCATCCCCCTGGCGGAGCGGCTGGGCGTGTACCGGCTCAAGCGCGACCTGGAGGACCTGTGCTTCGAGTACCTGGAGGGTGAGGACTTCGAGCGGGTCAGCACCCGGGTGGCCCGGGTCCGCGAGAGCTCCGCCCACGAGGTGGACGCGCTGCGCGTCTCCCTGCGCGACGGCCTGGCCTCCTTCCGGGTCAAGGCGCGGGTGGAGGTGCGCCCGCGCCACCCGTACTCGGTGTTCACCTCCGGTACCGGCCTGACCGGCGACCCCGACCCCCTGGACACCGTCCGGTACGTGATCGTGGTCAAGGGCGACGAGCGCAACGCCTACCTGGCCCTGGGGGCGGTCCACGGCAGGTGGAAGCCCTACCCGGCCAAGTTCCGCGACTTCATCGCCACCCCCCGGTACAACCTGTACCGGGCGCTGCACACCACCGTCCTCACCGAGTCCGGCCGCCGGGTGCAGATCATCATCTGCGACTCCCACGCCCAGCAGGTCTCCGAGTACGGCATCATCGCCGACATCCGCCAGGCCACCGGCAGGGACGGCCGCCTGACCACCGAGCGCACCACCGACCCGGAGTGGCTGACCCGGCTGCTGGGGTGGCAGGAGCAGGCCTCGGCCGAGGAACTCCTGGAGGGCGTGCGCACGGACCTGGCCGACAGCATCACGGTGCTCACCGGGCAGGGCCAGGTCCTCACCCTCCCCGAGGGGGCCACACCGGTCGACGTGGCCTACGCGCTCGGCGCCGACACCGGCGACCGCTACTCGGCGGCGGCCATCGACGGTCGCCTGGTCGGCCCCGCGACCCGGGTCCGCGAGGGGGACACGGTGCACATCATCACCAAGTCCGTACCCGCCCCCGACCGGGGGTGGCTGGAGTCGGTCAGGACCGGCAGGGCGCGGGTCGCGATCGCCGCCTGGCACCGCACGCGCGCCCACGAGCGGGCGGAGCGGACCGGCCGGGAGCGGATGGTCGCCCTGGTGGGGGCGGACCGGCTCATCGAGGCCGAGTCGTCGGGGACGATGACCGGGGTGGCGCGCCGTTCGGGGTACCCGTCACTCGAAGAGCTCTACGTGGCCCTGGGATACGAGCAGGTCAGCTCCGAGGACGTGGCCGCGCTCCTTCCGGCCTCGGCCTGACACCGGCCCGGGCCGCGTCGGGCCCCCGTGGGCGGCGCCCGTGACAGGCGCCGCCCACGACGGCGTTCCCGGCGGCCGAAAGCGCAGGGGAAGAGCGCTCCCGGCCCCGGCCCCGCCGGACCCGCCCGGCGCCTTCGGCGCTTCCGACGGGCCCCGGGGGCGGACCCGGAGCCGCGCGGTCCGGGCCCGCGGGGCTCCGCTACGCCCGGTTCAGGCTCCGCTGGCGGCGCGCGGGCGGCCGACCGCGTAGCCGTACTGCTCGGGCCAGTGCGACTCCGCGCCCAACTCCTCCGCGGCGCGGTGGGCCCAGTAGGGCTCGCGCAGCAGCTGCCGTGCCAGGAACACCGCGTCGGCGCGGCCCGAGGCGACGATCTCCTCGGCCTGGGCGGGTTCGGTGATCGCCCCGACCGCGCCGGTGGGCAGGCCGGTGGCGCCGCGCACCCGCTCGGCGAAGGGCACCTGGTAGCCCGGGCCCACGGGGATGCGGGCGTCGGCGACCAGGCCGCCGGTGGACACGTCGAGCAGGTCCACGCCCCGGGACTGGAGCTCCTCGGCGAGCAGGACGGTGTCCTCGCCCGTCCAGCCCTCGCGCTCGTCGGTCTCGTCCTCCGACAGCCAGTCGGTGGCCGAGGTGCGGAAGAACACCGGCAGGTGCCCGGGCCACACCTCGCGCACGGCCTCGACGACCTCCAGCGCGAAGCGCATCCGGTTCCCGGGGCTGCCGCCGTACTCGTCGGTGCGGTGGTTGGTGGCGGGCGACAGGAAGGAGTGCAGCAGGTAACCGTGCGCGCCGTGCACCTCGACCACCTGGAAACCGGCGGCCAGCGCCCGCTCGGCCGAGTCCGCGAAGTCGCGGACCAGTTGCCGGATCCCGTCGGCGGTCAGCTCGGCCGGCGCGGCGTAGCCGGGGAAGGCCTCGGTGCCGGGGCCCACCGTCGGCCAGCCGCCCTCGGACTCGGGGACGGACCGTCCGCCCAGCCAGGGCTTGTCCGTCGAGGCCTTGCGCCCGGCGTGCGCGAGCTGGATGGCCGGGACCGCCCCGTGGGCGCTGATCGCGGCGGCCACGCGCGCGAAGGCCTCCTGCTGGCGGCTGTTCCACAGGCCGAGGTCCCAGGGGCTGATCCGCCCGTCGGGCCGCACTCCCGTGGCCTCGACCATGACCAGGCCGGTCCCGCCCGCGGCCCGGTCGGCCAGGTGCGAGAGGTGGAAGTCGGTCGGGGCTCCGGTGTCGGGTCCTTCGGAGGCGGCCGAGTACATGCACATCGGGGACATCCACACGCGGTTGGGGATCTCCAGCGACCTCAGCTTCAAGGGGGTGAACAGCGTGCTCAAGGGGTGCCCTTCCGTCTGCGGCAGGTGGTCGGCTTCCATCGGGGAGCGGGTCCGGCGCACGGCGGCCGGGCTCTAATACGATGGTTTTCGTACTACGATAAGCAACGTACTACGATGATTGTCAAACTACGACCGTCCTCGTACTTTGTGGTGGAAGTCGCACGGCGTACGGCACCGGAGGTCATGGCATGCCCGGCAGGGAACGAAGGACCGGAGGCGGACGCCGACTGGAGCACCCGCCCGCCGAGGAGATCCGGGTGGAGACGGTCATGCACGCCCTGGCCGACCCCGTGCGCCTGCGCATCGTGCGCGAACTGGCCCGGGGCCACGACGACATGGCCTGCATCGCCTTCGAACTGCCGGTGAGCAAGTCCACCTCCACCCACCACTTCCGCGTGCTGCGCGAGGCGGGCGTCATCCGCCAGTACTACGAGGGCACCTCGCGCATGAGCTGTCTGCGCCGGGAGGACCTCGGCGCGCGCATGCCGGGGCTCCTGGAGGCGGTCCTGCGGGCCGCGCGCATCGCCGAGGGCGACGGCGCCGCGAGCGGGCCCCCCGGGGAAGGGCCCCACGGTGCCTCCGCCGAGGTGGGCCCCTCCGGCCCGGCGTCCTGAGGCCGGGCCGGAAGGAGCCGGGAAAAGCTGCCACGGCCGGAGGGCCGGGCGGGGGAGGGCTCAGCCCGTGACGCGCCCCCGCGCCCGGGCGGAGCCGAGGGCGGCGCGCGCCGCCGAGGCCGCCTCCGCGTCGGCTGCGACCAGGTCCGCGTTGAGCGCTGCCCCCGCCTGGGCCCCCGACGCCGCCGCGACCGGGAGGTTCGCCATCACGTCGGCGACGTTGCCCGCGGCCCACACCCCCTCGACACCGGTGAACCCGCCCGCCTCCACGGCCAACTGCGAGCCCATCCCGGTCGGGTGCTCCGTCAACGCCAGCCCCAGGTCGGCCAGGAAGTCCGCACGGGCCGCGGACCGCGGCGCCACCGCCAGCGTCTGCACCGCGAACTCCCTGCCGGAGGCCAGGCGCACTCCCGCCAGCCGGTCCCGCTCGTCGACCTCCAGGCCGCGCACCTCGCCCTCGACCACCCCGACGCCCAGCGCGGCCAGCTGCTCCCACTGCTCGTCGTCCAGGTCGACGCCGGTGTGCGGGAACAGCGTCACCTCGGACGAGAGCTGACGGAACATCAGCGCCTGGTGGAACGACCCCGGCCCGGTCCCCAGTACACCGACGGCCGTGTCCCGCGCCTCCCAGCCGTGGCAGTACACGCAGTGCACCACGTCCCGCCCCCACAGCCGCGCGAGGCCGTGGACGTCGGGCAGCTCGTCCGCCAGCCCCGTGGTCAGCAGCAGCCGCCGGGCCACCGCGCGGCCCCCGTCCCCGGTGCTCACCACCAGGTTCCCGTCCTCCCGGCGCACGCCCGAGACGCGGCCGGACACGATCCGCCCGCCGTAGGAGGCGACCTCCTCCCGCCCCAGCCTGAGCAGTTCCAGCGGCGGAACCCCGTCCCGGGACAGCAGGCCGTGCACCCCGGCGGCTGGCGCGTTGCGCGGTTCCCCTGCGTCGACGACCAGCACCGAACGGCGGACCCGGGCCAGTGTCAGCGCGGCCGACAGGCCCGCCGCGCCGCCCCCGACCACCACGACGTCCCACGCCTTACCGGATGCCCGTACCAACTCGTTCTCGTCCATACCGCCACGATGCGGCCTCGGCGCCGCTCCGCCAAAGTCCTTTGCCGTTTCGGCAAAAACCCGGGCGGTCGCGGACGCCGCGCGCCGGACCGCTGGCTCAGTCCTCCTCCGGGGTGAGCAGCCCGCGCCGGAACCCCTCCGCCACGGCCGCCGCCCTGTCGTTGACGCCGAGCTTGCCGTACACGTGCAGCACGTGGGTCTTGACCGTGGCCTCACTGACGAACAGGCGTGCCGCGGCCTCCCGGTTCGTGGAGCCCCGGGCGATGAGGCGCAGGATCTGCAGTTCCCGGTCGCTCAGGGGCGTCGGAGGAGTCCGCACCCGCCCCAGCAGCCGGGCGGCCACGGCCGGGGAGAGCACGGACTCCCCGCGCGCGGCCATCCGGACGGCGCGTATGAGTTCCTCGGGCAGCGCGTCCTTGAGCAGGTAACCGGTCGCTCCGGCCTCGACCGCCGGGCCCACGTCGCCGTCGGTGGCGTAGGTGGTCAACACCAGGATCCGGGAGGGCACCCGCTCCTCGACCAGCCTCCGGATCGCCGCCACGCCGTCCATCCCCGGCATACGCAGGTCCATCAGGACGACATCGGGCTCCAGCGTCCGCGCCAGCTCGACGGCCCGCCAGCCCTCGCACGCCTCACCGACCACCTCGAAGCCCGGCTCGCCGTTGAACAAGCCGCGGATGCCGTCGCGGACCACGGGATGGTCGTCGGCGATCAGCAGCCGGACGGGGGAATCACTCACGGTGGGCCTCTCGTGCGAGGGCGGGGACGGACGCGCTGACAGCCGTCCCGGCGCCCGGTTCGGACTCGATCTCCAGGGTGCCCGCCACGCGGTCCAGGCGCTGCCGCATCGATGTCAGCCCGAAGCCTCCACCCGCGTCGGGGGGAAGGCCGTCCATGCCGGAACCACCGGCACCACCGGCACCACCGGCCGCGGCGGAACCACCCGGGTCCTCGGGGCCGTCGGCACCACCGACGCCGTCCCGGCCGAGGCGCGCGGGATCGAAACCGTTCCCGTCGTCGCGCACGTCGAGGGTGACCCTGTCCTCCATGTAGGACAGGGTCACACCCACCCGCCCCGCCCCGGCGTGCTTGGCCACGTTGTTCAGCGCCTCCTGCCCGGCCCGCAGCAACGCCGCCGCGACCTCCGCGCTCAGCGGTCCTGCCGTGCCGGTGACCGTGAACTCGGCGCGCACCCCGTGCAGCGCCGACCACTGCGCGGTGGCCTCGGCCAGCGCGCCGGACAGCGTCGCCTCCTCCAAGGGGGTCGGCCCCAGCGCATGCACGGACCTCCGGGCCTCGGCCAGGTTCTCCCGGGCCAGGCGCGTGGCGTTGGCGACCCGCGTGCGCCACACCGAGGGGTCCTTGTCGGCCTCCCGAGAACGCTCGGCGGCCTGGAGCTGGGCTATGACGCCCGCCAGTCCCTGGGCGAGGGTGTCGTGGATCTCCCGGGCCATGCGCTGGCGCTCGTCGTGCACCCCGGCCTCCCGCGCCTGGACGAGCAGCTGGGCGTGCAGGCCCTCGTTCTCCCGGATGGTCTCCCGCAGCCGCTCCACCATCCGCTCGCGTTCGGCGCTGCGCTCCGCCGTCACCTCGCCGAGGTGGCTGAACACGCTGACCACGACGACGATGGTGGAGGTGAACACGAGGTAGAGCAGCACCGAGGTCGCGTTCGGTTCGGGCGGACCGCCCATGTAGGCCGTGATGGAGACGGTGGCGGTGGCGGTAACCCCGACGTAGCGCCACGCGCCGCGCAGCAGCCACCAGGAGTGGATGTAGCCGGTGAAGGCGAAGAACCCCGCGAACCAGGTGCTGTGCGCGCTCAGCACCGCGATGAGCGCCACCAGACAGGTGAGGTAGGCGCCCATGGCGACCGGGCCGGACACCCGGCCGGGGAACAGGCCCGTCGCCACCCACATCAGGGCCGCGGCGAACCCGGCCAGGGCCAGCGTCTCCAGGCGTTCGCCCCGGGTCCCGTCCCCGGTGAGCAGCGCCAGGACCGTGGAGACGAGCAGCAGGAGGTGGGGCACGGCCGCGGTGAGGCGGCGCACCCGCTCCTCACGCGCGCCCAGGTGGCGCTCAGGTGGCGTCTGCATGCTCACTCCCAGCGGAAGGTCCTGGCGGCGACGAGGCCGAGGACCACGGCGTACGCGGCCATCGCGGCCAGCAACGGGGGTTGGAGGGCCGCACCGGCCCAGACATCGTGGAAGCTCTGCCTCACCGCGCCGAGGGGAGTGTACCCACCGATGCGGGACACGACGGGGGGCAGTTGGTCCGCGGGCTGCATGAGCCCGCCCAGGTAGGCCAGGGGAAAGTACAGCAGCACGCCCGCGCCGTTGGCTGATCGCCCGTTCGGCGCGAGGGAGGCGATGAGCAGGCCGACGGCGAAGACGGCGGCCGTGCCCAGGAGGAAGACGACCAGGAACGGCGCCACCCTGGGCATGTGCGCGCCGAGGACGCCCACTCCCACGCCGACGAGCGAACCGGCCGTTACCACGATGAGCGCGAACTGCAGGAGCAGTTGCACGGCGAGCATGTTCCCCGGGCCCACGGGCGTCGTGGAGAGCCTGCGCAGGATGCCCCGCTCCCGGTATGTGGCCAGGGAGGTGGGCAGCATGTACAGGCCCACCAGCCCGATCGCGACCGTCAGCGCCAACGGCACCAGGACGGTGTCGCCCTCGGAGATCGAACCGCCGAAGACCACGAGGATGAACAGGGGTATGAGCAGGCTGAAGACGGCTCCGGGCTCGCGTGTGAGCAGCTTGGTCTCGACGGTGGTGAGCTTGACGAGGGTGTTCATGGGATGCGGTGTCCTCGGTGCGGTGCTGGAGGGGACGGGGGTCGTACGTCGCCGGAGGCCTGGCTCAGGCGTGCGGGGAGCGGCCGGTCAGGGCGAGGAAGGCGTCGTCCAGGGTGAGTCTGTCGATGCGCAGGTCCGAGACGAGGACGTGCTCGCGGGCCAGAGCGGCGGTGACCGCCGTGGCGAAGTCGCCCCTGCCGGCCACCACGACCTGGTCCCCGGTGAGCGTCACGCGGGACACTCCCGGCAGACCGCCCAGCAGCTCGTCCGCCCCGATGCCCTCCCGGCCCGTCAGGCGAAAGCGCATGCTGTGTTCGGCGGCCACGCCCTCGATCAGGCCGGCCGGGCTGTCGAGCGCCACGACGCCGCCCCGGTCCAGGACCGCGACCCGGTCGCACAGCTCCTCCGCCTCGTCCATGAGGTGGCTGACCAGCACCACGGTCACTCCGTTGGCGCGTACCCGCTTGACCAGTTCCCACGTGGCCCTGCGCGCCTGCGGGTCGAGTCCGGTGGTGAGCTCGTCCAGGAAGGCCACGCGGGGATCGCCCACCAGGGCCAGGGCGATGAACAGCCGCTGCTTCTGGCCGCCGGAGAGCCTGCCGAAGCGCGCGTCGCGCTTGTCGGCCAGGCCCCACTCCTCCAGCAGTTCCCGCCAGTCGCGCGGCCGGGCGTAGAAGGAGGCGTACAGGTCCAGGGCCTCCCAGACCCTGATGTTCTCGGGGAGTTGGGTGTGCTGGAGTTGCACGCCGATGCGCTGGCGCAGCTCCCGGCCCTGCCGGAACGGGTCGAATCCGAGGACGCGGACCCTCCCGGAGTCGGGGCGGCGCAGCCCCTCCACGCACTCCACCGCGGTGGTCTTGCCCGCGCCGTTGGGGCCCAGGATTCCGAAGACCTCGCCCTCCTCCACGGAGAAGGACACGCGGTCCAGGGCGGTGTGGCCGCCGTAGCCCTTGCTGAGGTCGGTGACGTCGATGACTGCCATGCCCTCAACCCTGGTCCGCGGGCGCTCGCCTCGTATCGCCCGCGCGGCCACGGTCCGGCGCCGATGCTGCGGACCCCGGGGGTCAACCGAACGGTGGACGCCGTGCTGGACCGCTCGGATGGCGGGCGGCCGGGCGAACGTGCGACGGGTTCGGGTCCTCGTGCGTCGGGGAGCGTCTCGGTCCCGTCCGCGACCACGTGCGCAGTGCCCTCTTCGGCCAGTGGCGCCGGGCCTCCGGAAGCAGCGGATCAGGTCGCGCGAAAGGCCCCGCCGGGTGTTTCCGCGCGCGGGGGCGCACCGTGCCCGAAGGCGCGCCGCGCACGTCCGTGAACGCCCGCGAGCCGCGGGAGGGCGCCCCGTCGGGGACGGCGGAGCGGGCGCGAAACTGTACCGGATGTAAGGTAAATTTCGGGCCATGGGCTCACATCAGACGCACGCGACGGCCATGACGGCGACACGCCGGTGGCTGCTGCTGGTGACCGTGGCGGCCGGACTGCTGCTCGTCACCGTGGACAACACGATCCTGTACACCGCCCTGCCGACCCTCACCGCTCAACTGGGGGCGACCGGCGCGCAGAGCCTGTGGATCATCAACGCCTACCCGGTCGTCATGGCCGGTCTGCTGCTGGGCAGCGGCACGCTGGGCGACCGGATCGGCCACGTGCGCATGTTCGTGGTCGGGCTGGTGGTCTTCGGCCTGGCCTCGCTGGTCGCCGCCTTCTCGCCGACGGCCTGGGTCCTCATCGCCTCGCGCGCGCTGCTGGCGGTGGGCGCGGCGGCGATGATGCCCGCCACCCTGGCGCTGATCAGGATCGCCTTCCCGATCGAACGCGAACGCAACATCGCCATCGCCGTCTGGGGCAGCGTCTCGGTGGTCGGCGCCGCGCTGGGGCCGATCGTGGGCGGGGTCCTGCTGGAGTTCTTCTGGTGGGGCTCGGTCTTCCTCCTCAACGTGCCCGTGGTCGTCGCTGCCCTGGTCGCGACCGCGCTGATCGCGCCGCCCAACGTCCCCGACCCCGGCAAGCACTGGGACCTGGTCTCCTCGCTCCAGGCCATGGCCGGGCTGGTCGCCTCGGTGCTGGCGATCAAGGAACTGGCGCACACGCCGCCGCGCTGGCCGCTCTTCGGCGTCGCCGTGGTCGTGGCCGTGGTGGCCTTCGCCCTGTTCACGCGCCGCCAGCGCCGCCTGGAGGACCCGCTGCTGGACTTCGCGGTCTTCCGCAACCCCGCCTTCACCTCCGGCGTGCTGGCCGCGGCGTTCTCGATGTTCGCCATCGGCGGCATCCAGCTCGTCACCACCCAGCGCTTCCAGCTCGTCGTGGGCTTCACGCCGCTGGAGGCCGGGCTGCTGGTGGCCGCCGTGGCGGCGGGTTCGCTTCCGACCGCGCTGCTGGGCGGCGCGTTCCTGCACCGGACCGGCCTGCTGCCACTGATCGCGGGAGGGCTCGCCGCGGGTGTTGCGGGCGTGGCCGTCTCGGTCCTGGGATTCCAGGCGGGCATCGGCTGGGTCGTCGCGGGACTGCTGCTGACCGGCGCCGGACTGGGCGCGGCGATGTCGGTGGCCTCCACGGCGATCATCGGCAACGCGCCCGCCAGCCGCGCCGGGATGGCCTCCTCGGTGGAGGAGGTCTCCTACGAGTTCGGCAACCTGACCGCTGTGGCGCTGATGGGCAGCCTGGTCACCTTCGTCTACGCGGCCGCCGTCCAACTGCCGCAGGGCGCCCCGGCCGCCGCCGGGAGGAGCCTGGCCGACGCCCTGGCCTCGGCCGGGGGCGACGGCGCGGTGGTCGCCGCGGCCCACGACGCCTTCGACACCGGTTACCTCGTGGTCATGATCGTGGTCGCGGCGGTCCTGGCGTGCGGCGCGGCCCTCACCTGGCGGCTGCTGCGCCACCATGGTCCCGGCACGTCCTCGTCGGCGTACGCGGACCACTGACCCCGGGGGAGAGCATGCGCAAGAGCAACCGGACACAGATCCTGGACGCGGCCTTCCGCGTCGTCCAGCGCGACGGCGTCACGGCCCTGACCTACGAGTCGGTGGCGTCCGAGACGGGTCTGACCAAGGGCGGGCTGCTCTACCACTTCCCCTCGCGCGAGGCCCTGCTCCAAGCCCTGCACGAACACCTGGCCCAGGGGTGGGACGACCACCTGGCGGAGGCCGCCGGGAGGAGCGCGGACCGGTCCACGTCCCGCGAGCGCCTGGCGGCCTACGCCCGCGTGGCCGCGCACAGCTCCACGCGCGCCGAGCTGCTGCTCCTGCTGGAGACCGCGAACGAACCGGCCACCCGCGCCCCATGGGACGAGGTGATGAGGCGCTGGACGCCCGAGCCTTCCCCCGGTCCGCTGACGCCGCAGGAGATGGAACTGTTCGTGCTGCGCCTGGCCGCGGACGGCCTGTGGCTGTACGAGTCGCTGTCCAGCGGCACGCTTTCTCCCCCGACGCGCCGCCAGGTCGCCGAGCACCTGGCCCGCGCCATCGCGCCCGAACGGGACCGGGACGCGGAGCCGGAACGCGACGTACCGGCGCCGGGTCCGGACACCGGGGCCCGATGACCGGGGCCGGGGCCTCCCCGGCCACGTGGACAGCGACCCCGGGCAGGGGACCGGCCCGCACCGCCACCCCTACACCGAGACGTGGACCGCCCTGGAGGGCGAGGCCGTGTTCGCCGTAGGCGATCGCGGGCTCACCGCCGCGGCGGGCGACACCCTGTTCGTCCAGCCCGGGGTCTGGCGCGGTTTCACCAACACGGGTAAGGGACGGCTGCGCGTGATGTGCGTGCACGCCTTCGACACCATGGTCCAGGAGTGGAAGGACTGACCCCGGCCGGATCACGCGCGCCGCCGGGACCCGGGCCCAACGGCATATCCGTCATAAACGGACAAAAGTGAATCTACGCCGTAAAGGAGCGGCTTTTCAGCCAGAACCAACGGCGTAAAACGGGATCACGAGGTCAGGCAGCGGCCCACCCACCGCTCGGAGGATCCGCCGTGACGGTGCCGCGCGCCCCGCAGCAGCGTGTCGACGCCTATCCCGGAGCCCGCCCCCGGGGAGGGGCGCGGAGCCCCTTCCCCGGAGCGTACGCGGCGTCCGCGGGCCCCGCTGGACCTCTGGACCTCTGGGCCCAGCGGACCGCCGAAGCCCCTGTCCCGCCGTGCCTACCGGGGCGCGGGACGGAACCCGGCGATGGGGTTCTCCAGGGTGCCGACCAGTTGCAGGCCCGCGGACGGGTCCTCCAGATCGACCATCTGGCGGTTGTTGCGCAGTTGCAGCCGGTTCAGGCACGAGAGCGCGAAGCGTTCCGCGAACAGGTCGTCGCGCGCGAAACGCTCGGCAAGGTGGGGCGCCGACGCCTGGTAGCCGGCCACGCACGCGGCCACGGTGCGCCAGAAGTCGGTCTCGGACAGGACGCCCTCACCAGCGAGGATGCCGTTGAGGAAGCGCAGGAAGCAGTCGAAGACGTCGGTGAACAGCGACAGCACCCGCATGTCCTCGGGCACCGCTCCCTGGACCCGCTCGACCCCGGCTGGCAGTTCGGCGTCGTCGTTCATCACCGCGATCTCCTCGGCGATGTCCTTGAGCAGGACCCGCTGGGGCACCCCGTCGCGCAGGACGAGGATGACGTTCTCCCCGTGCGGCATGAACACCAGGTCGTGGGCGTAGAAGCAGTGCAGCAGGGGGACGAGGTACGCGTCGAGGTAGCGGCGCAGCCAGTCCGCGGGCTCCAGGCCGGACTCGGCGATGAACTCAGCGGCGAGGGACCTCCCCCGGGCGTCGGTGTGCAGCAGCGAGGCCATGGTGGCCAGGCGCTCACCCGACCGCAGCCGTGTCACCGGGCTCTCGCGCCACAGCGCGGCGGTCATCTTCAGGTAGGGCGACTTCTCCGTCGAGGCCTGCGCGTAGTGGGTGGTGCGGTAGCCCACCGCGGCGATTTCGCGCAGGACCTCCACGCGCGTGGCGCGCAGGAAGGGGTCGTCGGCCACGACCGAGGCGACCCAGTCGTTGATGGCCGGGGTGGCCTCCATGTACTTGGCGGACAGCCCGCGCATGAAGCCCATGTTCAGCACCGACAGCGCGGTCTTGACGTAGTGGCGCTCGGGGGCGGATGTGTTGAAGAAGGTGCGGATGGACTGCTGTGCGCGGTACTCGTCGGGTCCGTGGCCCAGGCACACCAGGTCGCGGCGGGCGACGTCGGCGGCGAAGGTGACCGCCAGCCGGTTCCACCACTGCCAGGGGTGGACCGGGATCAGGTGGTAGTCGCCGGGGTCCAGACCCGTGTCGGTCAGCCGCGCGTCGAAGACGGCCAGGGCCTGGGCGCCGAGTTCGCCGCGCAGGAGTTCCTCGCGGTCCAGGTCGGCGGAGCAGCTGAACGTCGTGCGATCGCGCCGGGCGGCGACCCACACCAGCCGCACGGGGGCGGCGGCCTCGGGGGCGTAGGCGCGGTACTCCGCGGCGTCGAAGCCGAGGCGCCCGTTGTTGGCGACGAAGCAGGGGTGGCCCTCGGTCATCCCCGCCTCGATCTCCTGGAACCCGGCGCGCGCCAGTTCGGCGGCGCTCGGCTGCGCGTCCGACATGCGGTAGGCGCTGCTGGCCAGGGTGCTGGTGATCTCCTCCAGGTAGACGGGCAGGACGTCCTCGTCGAGGGCGAGCGTCTTGCGCAGGTCCAGGACCAGGTCGAGGGCGTCCAGGGGCAGGCGCGCGCCGTCGCGCCGCAGGTCGCGGCGGACGATGCTGTCGGCCTCGATCCGCCAGTGCTCCAGGGCCATGACACGGGCCGCGAACCGGTACTCGACGCCGCCGTCGTCGCTGGTGACCGAGAAGAGGCCGTCGGGGCCGGGTTCGGGGCTGAGCAGCCGTTCGTGGGCGAACTCGGCCAGGGCCTTGCGCACGAGCAGCCGGTTGGCGCGCTCCCAGGTCCGGGGGTCCAGGTGGCCGACCGCGTCGCGGGGGTCCCGGAGGCGGGGCCCGTGGGTGCCGGGCCGGGTGGTGGGCGTGGTCATCGGCCGATGCCTCCTGTGGTCGGGGCCGCTGCGACGGCGGCGCGGAACTGGTCGCGGGTGCAGGTGCTCAGGTGGGCGTCCTTGTCCTTGAGGGCCACGGTGTTGAGGACCCGGAAGCCCATGGCGGTGTTGAGGGTGTGGACGGCTGTGTTGCGCACGTCCGGTTCGACGACGACGCGTCGGGCGGCGGGGTCGGAGAGGAGCAGTTCCATGGCGGTGGTGATCACGGCGCGGGTGAAGCCGTGTACGGGCGTGTCGGTGGGCGCCACCAGGAAGTGCATGCCGGTGTCGCCGGGGAGCACCGGGTAGTGGGCGGCGAGTTCGCTGTGGCCGGGGTCGTAGCGCTCGACCAGGAACCCGGGGGTGCCGCGCCACTCGCCGACGTAGGCGTGTTCGTGCGGGGAGGCGGCCATGGCGCGGTAGTCGCGGGCGACGTCCTCCTCGGTGGCCTCGGACATGAGCCAGAAGCGGGATTTGGGGTGGGTGAGCCAGCGGTGCAGGAGGGGGGCGTCGGCGTCGGGGTCCACGGGCCGGACGCGGAACTCGCCGAGTTCGGGGTCGGTGCGGGTGAAGACGGCCGCGGCGGCCTGGTCGGGCGCGGTCGGTGCCGGTGTCCGGTCCCTCATCGGCGCGCCGCCTCCCGGGCCGGTCCGGAGGCCGGGAGGGCCGCTTCCAGCGCATCTTCCCGGTTCGGGCCGTTCCCGTCCCGGGCGTCGGCGTCCGGTGCGCGCTGCGCGGGTGCGCCGAACTCCTGGAAGGCGATCGAGCGCTCGACGGCGTAGGGCTCGCGGCCCAGCATCGCGCGCAGGATGCAGGAGTTGCGGTAGGCGCCCATGCCCAGGTCGGGGGCGACGAAGCCGTGAGTGTGCAGTTCGGCGTTCTGCACGAAGACCGCGCCCCGGGCGGACTCCGGTCCGCGGCCGTCGTCGGGGGAGCCGTCCGCGCCGGTCGGGTCCTCCCCGGCGGGCGGCGCCCCGCGGTCGACGCGGTAGTCGCGGCGCACCGCGAAGCGCCCGGACCCGTCCCAGGCGAGGCGGTCGGTGATGGGCTCCAGGAAGTCCGGCATCCGGTACTGGTAGCCGGTGGCGAGCACCAGGCCCTCGGTGTCGAGGGTGAAGTCGCGCCCCTGGTCGGTGTTGCGCAGGTCCAGGGTGTAGGCGCCGCCCGCCGCGTCGTGGCGGGCGCCGGTGACCTCGGTGGCGGTCATCAGGCGTACGGGCGGCGGGCCCAGGCGGCTCTTGACGTAGAGCAGGTCGTAGATGGCGTTGATGAGGTCGGAGTCGATCCCCTTGTACAGGTTCTTCTGCGAGGCCACGAGGCGGTCGCGGGTGGGGGCCGGGAGCGCGTGGAAGTGGTCGGCGTACTCGGGGGAGGTCATCTCCAGGGTGAGCTTGGTGTACTCCAGGGGGAAGAAGCGCGGGGAGCGGGTGACCCAGTTGAGCTGGTAGCCGTGTCCGTCCAGGTCCCGGAGCAGGTCGTGGAAGATCTCCGCGGCGCTCTGTCCGCTGCCGACGACCGTCACGCTGCGCTTGTCGCGCAGCCGCCGCGCGGAGGGCAGGTAGCCGGAGCTGTGCACGGCGTCGCCGGGCAGGTCGCGGCAGGGTTCCGGCAGGTAGGGGGGTGTGCCGGTGCCGAGTACCAGGCGCCGTGCGCGGTGGGTGTGCCGGGCGCCGGTCGCGGTCTCTGTGCTGTGCAGCAGGTAGAGGGCCTGGTCGGGGTCGTACTCCACGGAGTCAACGCGCTGGCCGAAGCGGACTGCGTCGCCCAGGCGCCGGGCGGCCCAGCGGCAGTAGTCGTCGTATTCGGCGCGCAGGGGGTAGAAGCGCTCGCGGATGTAGAAGGGGTAGAGCCTGCCGGTCTCCTTGAGGTAGTTGAGGAAGGAGAAGGGGGAGGTGGGGTCGGCGAGGGTGACCAGGTCGGACATGAAGGGGGTCTGGAGTTCGGCTTCCTCCAGGAGCATGCCGGAGTGCCAGGAGAACTCGGGTTTCTCGTCGAGGAAGAGGCCGTCCAGGTCGGGGATGGGCGCGGTCAGGCAGGCCAGGCCGAGGTTGAAGGGGCCGATGCCGACGGCGGCGAAGTCGTGGATTCGGCCGGGGTCGGCGGCCGGGTCGGGGTGGCGGCTGGTGGTCAACGGGACCTCCCGGTGGTGGTCGGCTGGGCGGGGTCGGTGCGGGCCTCGGGCGGGGCCGGGAGGTCGGGTGCGTGGTGTGCGTTCACGAAGTGGTCCACGTGCGCGGCGATCAGGTCCAGTACCTCGGCGACGTCCTGCGTGGTGGCCCTGGGGTTGAGCAGGGTGAGTTTGAGGTGGGGTCTGCCGTCGACGGTGGTGCGGGCCACGAAGGCGCGGCCGGAGGCCAGCAGCGCCTCGCGCGCGTAGCGGTTGGCGGCGTCGGCGGTGTCGGGGTCGGCGCCGGGGGCGGCGCAGCGGAAGACCAGGGTGCTCAGGCTGGGCCGGGTGACGACGGTGAAGCGGGGGTCGGCGTCGAGCAGTGTCCAGGCGGCGGCGGCCAGGTCCAGGACGCCGTCGAAGAGGGCGCCTACGCCTTCGGCGCCCATGACGCGCAGGGTGAGCCACAGTTTGAGGGCGTCGAAGCGTCGTGTGGTCTGCAGGCTCTTGTCGACCTGGTTGGGGGAGAGCAGAGGGGTGCTGCCGTCCGAGCGCGAGTTGAGGTAGTCGGCGTGGTAGGTGACGTGGCGCAGGACGTCGCGGTCGCGGACCACGATCGCGCTGGAGCTGACCGGCTGGAAGAAGGACTTGTGGAAGTCCACGGTGACGGAGTCGGCGCGTTCGACGCCCTCCAGCAGGTGGCGGTGGCGCGAGACCAGTAGTCCGCAGCCGTAGGCGGCGTCGACGTGCATCCACACGCCGCGCTGTCGGCACAGGTCGGCGATGCGGGGCAGGGGGTCGATGCTGCCGAAGTCGGTGGTTCCGGCGGTGGCGACGACGGCGATGGGCAGGAGTCCTTCGGCGCGGCATCCGCGCAGTTGGGCGGCGAGGGCGTCGGGGCGCATGCGTCGTCTGTCGTCGCAGGCCACGGTGATGACGGATTCGTAGCCCAGGCCGAGGAGGGCTGCGGACTTGGCGACGCTGAAGTGTCCGGCCTCGGAGGTCAGGACGCGCATCCTGGGCAGGAGTTCGGCCAGGCGTGTGTCCTGGCCCTCCTGCGCTTTGGCGCGTCGGTGGGCCTCGTCGCGCGCCATGAGCAGGGCCTGGAGGTTGGACTGGCTGCCGCCGCTGGTGAAGACGCCGTCGGCGGTCTCTCCGAAGCCGACGCGTTCGCACGTCCAGTCGATGAGCCGCTGTTCGATCAGGGTGCCCCCGGCGCTCTGGTCCCAGGTGTCGAGGGAGGAGTTGACGGCGGACAGGACGGTTTCGCCGAGCAGCGCGGGCAGGACCACGGGGCAGTTGAGGTGTCCCATGTAGCGGGGGTGGTGGAAGTAGACGGCGTCGTCGAGGTAGACGCGTTCGAGTTCGTCCAGCGCCGCGCCGGGGTCGTGGAGCGGCTGGTCGAGGTCGACCTTGTCGATCTGGGGGCGCAGGTCCTCGGCCGTGGCTCCGGTGAGCGGCCGGTCGACCCCGGCGATGCGACGGGCGACGCGGGCCGCGGCATCCCCGGTCAGGTCGCGGTAGTGTTCGGCGCTCCGGGCGTCGAACAGCTGTGTCCGGGGGTCGTCGGGGTCCTGGTCGGAGGGGGGTGCAGGCTCGGGCCTGGTGCCGAGGGCACCGGCGTTCCCGTGCAGCGGGCCCGGTGCGGACCGCGCGAGGGAGCTCATGGATCATCCTCCTGGAAACGGGCATGCCGACAGCATCCGCGAAGCGGATGTGGGCATGGGTTGAGGAACTTCGCGAACACTCTTATGTAGGTCGCCCTAACTAAGGGGAGGCTAGCCTAAGCGACCGGACTCGTACAGTGTGAGGAGGGTTACAGCGGCGGCCGTGGTGGTCGCGCGGAGTGATTGGAAGCCGCTGGCCAGGGCGAACGCGCATGGTACGGAGTGCTGCGGTCCTCGCGGGCAACGCACATCCGACACGGCGGTCTTTTCTGGCGACATCCGATGTTTATCCCTCCCGGCATCCATGCGGCGTTCCGGCAGAGGTCCGCGGACCGCTACGCGCCGGGGAGCGGTCGGCGTCGTGGCCGGGCGGGTCGGCCACGGTGCCGGAGGGCCTATACGGCCGGTTGCGACACGGAACCCTCGTGCCGCCGGGCTTTCTGGGATCATCGGGGCAGAACGGACCACCCCCTGCGCGCGGAAGCGGTGCCATGGCCAACCCCCCACACGACGGCGCACCCTCCCGTGGAGGCTCCCGACCGCACCGGAACACCGAGGTGCGTCGGGGGCGGGCGCGGCGCCTGACCAGCATCGCGGCCCCGGTACTGGCACTCCTGGTCGCCAGCACCTCCTGCTCCCTGACCGGGGAGTCGGCACAGGAGCCGTGGGAGGTCCGGATCTCCGTGCGCGCGCTCGCCGAAGGGCCCCTCACGCCTCGCGCCGACCACAGCCTGGTCTGGTCCGGCGAGGAGGTCCTGGTCTGGGGCGGACACGCCTCCGGCCAGCACGATTCCTTCTCCGACGGCGCCGCCTACTCTCCCGGGAGCGACACCTGGCGCCCCCTGGCCGACAGCGGCCTGGAGTCCAGGACCCGCCACAGCGCCGTCATGGTCGGGGGCCGGATGCTGGTCTGGGGAGGTTTCACACCGACCCACGACGGCGGTCAGGACGCGCACCTGGCACGGGACGGGGCCCTCTACGATCCCGAACGCGACGTCTGGGAGCCGATCGAGCCCGCGCCGGAGAGCAGGTACAAGGCGCGCGGAGTGGTCGCCGACGGCCACGTCGTCTTCGGCGGCGGGCGCGGTGGGCAGGGCGGCGGGAGGGACTTCCTGGTGTACTCGCCTGAGGAGGACGCGTGGCGCACCGTCCCGCTGCGCCACGAGGCCGAACACGCCACCGTCTACGACCCGGCGGCCCTGGACGGCACCGTGGTGGCCGTCGGCGGCTCCCGTGATGGGATGTTCCTGGCGACGATGCGCCTCGGGCAGGAGGCCGCCTCGGTCCGGGACGTCTCCGACCTTCCCGGGGCGAGGGAGCAGGACGCCTCCGTCGGGCTGGCGGCCTCGCCCGGGGGGCGGATGCTCCTGGCGCTGAGAGGCGGTGAGAGCGCGGGCGTGTACGAGGTCGGTCCGGCGGGCGCGGAGCCGTCGGACACGTTGGACTACTCCGACTTCCGTCCTCCGGTGCCGACGTACACCGGAGGTCTGCTCACGGGAGGAATGGACTTCTCCGACGGACTGGGGCTGGTCGCGACCGGACCCGGAGAAATCAGCCTGTGGGACCCCGGCACGGGGCGGTCCCGCCGTTTCCGGACCGAGGCGCTGTCGGGGCACTGCGGCCCCCTCGTCCCCGTCGCCGGGGACGCGCTGGTCGGCTGGGGCGGTGCGGGCTGCGGGCCGGCCGGTGTCCGGGTCGACGTCTCGGTCCCCGAACCGGGGGAGGAGTCGGCGTCGTGACCGGGCGGACGCGGATGAGCGCGGCCGCGCCGGTCAGACGGACGCGCCCTTGCCGGTGGCCATGACGGCCGTGCGGACCGCGTTGCGCAGTCCGGGGGCGGCGGCGTCGAAGCGCTCCTGGATCGCCTTGACCGCGGGCCGGTGCCGCCAGCGCTCGTTGGGGGCGAACACGGTCCACACGTCGCCCTCGGTCGCGATCGCGACCAGGGCCGCGTCCTGGAGGGGTACCGCCGCCGGGTCGCCGCCGCCCAGGACCGCCTCGCGCGTGCGCTCACGCAGCCGGTCCACCTCCTCGGGCCGGTCGGGGACGACCGTGCGGGTGGGGAACACCCCCAGCGTCCGGCCGCGCCTGACCGCGACCGCCCCGTTCGCGACCAGTTCCCCGCGCACCATCTCCTCCGCCCTGCCCATCTGGGGGTAGAGGAGGCTGATCCAGTGGTGCGGCTCGTTCGGCGACAGGTCGGCCAGGACCCGGGCCAGGAACGGGTCCCGGGGAGCCCGGGCGATGGCGCGTGTCACCATGCCGTCGCGGGGGCTCAGCAGACCGCCCAGGGCCAGGTCGGCCAGCGCCGCGGCGCACAGCAGTTGGCCGCGGTAGCCGGCGCTGACGGGGTCGAACCGGTTCTTGTCGGTGTCGTAGCTGAGCAGGTAGAGCCGCTGCGGCAGCGTCAGGTCCATGTCGTTGTCCTCTCGAAGGCGTCCTCTCGGAGAGCCCGCACGCGGCGGGAGTCCTCGCGGGTCCCGCCGGGCTCTGCCGTGGAAGTACCCCGTCCGCGTGCGTGGACGGCTCTTCCCGGGGTCCTCACCTGCGCGGTTCCCAGCGGAAGATCCGGGTGGCCGCCGCGACGGCGACGACGACCCAGGCCAGCGTGGGCGCCAGCAGGAACAGGGATTCGGTGACCGGGACGCCGCCGCTCCAGGCGTTGACGACCAGTTCCGAGGCAGAGCCGCCGGGCAGCAGCCGCTTGAGCAGGGTCAGTTCCTCGGTGCCGGTGAACCCGACCCATCCGGAGATGGCCAGGACGCCGATCATGATGGGCAGCGTGGTCACCTGGGCGTGGTCGGGGGAGTTGGTCAGTCCGGCCGTGGCCAGCCCCAGGCCCGCCATCATGACCATCGTCGCGACGACGGCCGCCGCCAGCAGGAGCGGGTTCTCCGGGGCGCCGCCGACCACGGCCAGCACGGCCAGGATCACGGTCACCTGGACCAGCGTGACGGCGGTGACCGGCAGCAGCAGCCCGGTGAGGATTCCGGCGTCGCCAGACGCCGTGGAGCGCAGCCGCTTGAGGAAGAGGTTCTGCCTCCGGGAGGCGAGCGTGGTGACCGAGGTGGTGTAGAGCCCCATGGTCACCACGAGGAACACCAGGATCGAGGCGATGGCGCCCAGGTCCACTGCCTCGCGCAGCGCGGGGAAGGTCTGGTGCATGTAGATGTAGAACGCGCTGGAGGCCGCCGGGACGATGAGCATCGTGACCAGAACCAGCCGGTTCCGGAAGATCTGGATCAGCTCGCTCTGAGCGATCGGGAGCATGGTGCGGGTCCTTTTTCCTGGAAGGTGCGGGGAGTCGGAGCGTGTTCGGCGCGGGCCGCCCGCCGCGCCGCGGGGCGCGGCCGCGGCCACTGAGAGAACCGGTTGGGAACTGTTTTCTGAGCCGGTTTCAGCTTGTGGGGTTGGTTCGGGCGCCCACGGGGTTCTGGAGGTGCCGGAGGTGGGGCTGCGAGGAACGAGCCGTCTCACCGTAGGCGCCGAAGGTTCCCGTGCTTCGGGTGCCCGGACACGGACCGAAGCGGAGCGGAGGTCCGAAGAACACTGCCTAGTCGTCGCCGATGGAGCGGAAGACGTCGTCGAGCCGGGTCGGCCCGGCCTCCAGCCCTCGCAGTTCGACCGCGTTGTCCTGTGCCCAGCCCAGCAGGGTGTACAGGTCCTTCTGCAGGCCCAGGGTCTCGACGAGGAACGCCCCGTCGCCCTGGCGCGCGGCCTGGACCGGCGGCGTCGGCGCGCTGTCGGGCAGGGAGAAGCGGATCGTGGCTGGAAGCGTCTGCGTCAGCTCGGCCACGGTGCCCTCCCGGTGGAGGGAGCCCTTGTGCATCAGCCCGATGCGGTCGGCGCGCTGCTGGGCCTCCTCCAGGTAGTGCGTGGTCAGCACGATGGTCGAGCCGTCCTCGCGCAGCCTGTCCACTGCCTCCCACAGCCCGTCCCGGGACTGGATGTCCAGACCGGTGGTGGGCTCGTCCAGGAAGATCAGCTCCGGCGACCCGTACGCGGCGGTGGCGAAGTCCAGCCGCCGCTTCTCGCCGCCCGAGAGCTGGGACACCTTGGTCCCGGCCTTGGCTGTGAGGCCGACCATGCCGAGCACGCGTTCGACGGTGTCCGTGCGCCGGGTGAGCCCGCCGATCAGGCGGACCGACTCCTTCACCGTCAGGTCCGGGGAGAACCCGCTCTCCTGGAGCATGATGCCCACCCGGGGCCGCACGGCGCGCCGGTCGCGCGGGTCCTGGCCGAAGACCCGTACGGTGCCCGAGGTGGCGGTGCGGTGGCCCTCGACTGTCTCCAGGGTCGAGGTCTTGCCCGCGCCGTTCGTGCCGAGCAGCGCGTAGAGTTCCCCGCGCCCCACCTGGAGGGACAGGTCCCTCACGGCGTGGAAGTCCCCGTACTTGAGGTTGAGCCGTTCGACGTCGATGACTGCTGTGGAGGTCATGCGTCCATTGCAGCGCTCGCCGCGCCCGCGGGGCAGTGGGACCACATCACCAACTGGCCGTGACGTTTGTGGGGGTCAGCCCATGACGCGGTGTCACTGGTGGGCCAGGCTCGATCGGCGGAATACTGGGAGGGCCCACCGTCCCCGAACCCGAAGAGCAGCACATGGACACCCGGCCCCCGTGCACACCGCCAACGGCCGTACCGGCGCTCCCGCCGACTCCCGGAGCGACCCCCCGGCCCTCGACGGAGGAGCGGTGAGCCCCTTCCGGAACGTGTGGAGCGCTGGGGCCGAACACGCCGAGACGACGCAGGGGCGGCTGTACGCGCTCAACCTCAACACGGTGACCACGTCGCTGGTCGCCGTGGGCGCGATCCTGGTGTCGATCGACTCCGACTCCCCGTGGGACGCCCTCAGCCTGGCGCTGGGCCTGGCGGCGGCGCTGACGGCCGTCACACAGGGCGCGGCGGGCCGCCTCTCGCGCGTCGCGCTTCCCTGCCTGGCCGTCACCGCGGTCGTGTGGCTGCTCGGGGCGCTGCTCTGGGACAACGCGTCCGGGTCCTACGGATTCGCCGTCGTGGCCACCCTCGTCGTCCACCAGCTCTCGCGCCACCGGACCGCGGTGACCGCGGGGCTGATCGCCTTCGCGGCGGCGGTGCCGCTGGCGAGGCTTCTCGTGCGCGAGGACATCCTCGACACCCTGGTCCAGTATGTCCTGGTCTCCTCCGCCGTCGCCCTGGTCGGCGTCGTGCTCACCTACCTCAACCAACTGGTCCGCGGCCTCGTCGCGGAGTTGGCGGCGGCGCGTGAGCGCGAGGCGGAGCTGGCCGTGGCCCAGGAGCGCATGCGCTTCGCCAGCGACCTGCACGACATCCAGGGCCACACCCTGCACGTGGTCAAGCTCAAGACCGCGCTGGCCCGCAAACTGGTGCGCGCCGACCCCGACCGCGCCGAGGAGGAACTCGGCGAGATCCAGTCCCTGGTGGGAGACACCATCACCCAGACCCGGGAGCTGGCCCACGCCCAACGGCGCCTGAACCTGTCCGCCGAACTGGAGAACGCCAAGAACCTCTTCGAGGCCGCCGACATCGACGTGCGCGTGGACCGCGAGGCCGAGGCGGCCCCGGGCGCGGGCGAGCTGCTGGGCCAGGTGCTGCGCGAGACCACCACCAACATCCTGCGCCACGCCCAGGCCTCGCGGGTGCGCATCACCCTGACCGAGACCGGCATCACCATCGTCAACGACGGCGCCGCCGAGGAACCGCCCGCGCGCCTGCGGGGGCTGGCCACCCTGCGCGAACGGGTGGCCGACAGCGGCGGCGAACTGACGGTGGAGCACGCGGACGGGCGGTTCACGACCGCCGCGGAGTTCCCCCGCCCGGCCCCGGAACGACCCACCACAACGCGGAAGGACGACCGATGACCACCGTGGTACTCGCCGACGACGAGGCCCTCCTGCGCAAGGCGATGGCCGCCCTGCTACCGCTGGAGGGGGAGATCACCGTGCTCGCCGAGGCGGAGGACGGGGAGGAGGCGGTGCGGGCCGTGCTGGACCACCGGCCCGACGTGCTCGTCATCGATCTGGAGATGCCCAACGTGGACGGGCTCGGTGCCGTCGAGCGGATCCGCCGCGAACTGCCGGACCAGGTGATCCTCATGCTCACCCGCCACGCCAGACCCGGTGTGCTCCGCAAGGCGCTCAAGCTCCGGGTGCAGGGGTTCGTCAGCAAGTCCGCGGAACCGGCGCACATCGCCTCGGTCATCGACAACCTGCACCGGGGCAAGCGGTGGATCGACCCGGACGTCTCCGCGCTCGCCGTCATCGACGACTGCCCCCTCACCGACCGCGAGGTGGACGTGCTGCGGGCGACCAGCGAGGGCTACTCGGTCGCCGACATCGCCGCCCAGCTCCACCTGGCGGAGGGCACGGTGCGCAACTACCTGTCCAACGCGATGCAGAAGACCCAGACGCGGACCCGGCACGAGGCGGCGCGGTACGCGCGCGAGCACGACTGGCTGTGAGCCCCCGGCGCCGCTCGTGCGGGCGCCCGCTTCCCGGACGCCGCGGTCCCGTGACACGGGACCGCGGCGCCGTCCCCACGCATCGGTGACCTCGCGTTTCGCGTCCCACCAGTGACACCACGTCATGGTCGGCCTCAGCGCGGTGTCACGGTGAAGTCGTGACGCCGTCGCACTGCCGGGCGGGCGCGCGAACCGGTGGAATAGGGGACATGAACTTCACACCGGCCGCCACCGGGAGACACCCGGAGCGAACGCGGGACACCCCGTCGCCCCTTCCCCGCACGGGGGCGGCGCGGACGCGACCGCGACGGGCGCCGACCCGGCGGCGGAGCCGGACGAGGACGTGAAAGAGAGGAACGACATGGCACGCAGCGGCACGACCGCCGACCGGAACCTCCTCGAATCCCCCGAGCACACCGACCCGACCGCCTCCCCGGACGGAGTGACCATGAGCGAGCACCGCCCCGCCGCCCAGCCCGAGCAGTCCCCCAGCACCGCCCAGCCCGAGAAGCCCGTCGACACCAGGCAGGCGGCGATGGACGCGGCGGGCGGCCCGTGGGGCATGGTCCTCTCGGCGATCCCGGCCCTGGTCTTCGCGGGCGCCATCGGCTTCGTATCGCTGCCGGTCGCCGTCGTGATCGCGATCGCCCTGGCCGTGGTGATCGCCGCGGTGCAGCTCTGGCGCGGCAAGCCCTTCAGCTCCGTATGGGGCGGGGTGTTCGGCGTCGCGGTGGCCGGAGGCATCGTCACCTGGACCGGATCGGCCAACGACTTCTTCGTGATCGGGATCTGGGCCGCGCTGGTGGTGGGCGTGGTCACGCTCGCCACGACCCTCATGAACCGCCCGGTGACCGGCGTCGTCTGGAACGCCGTGCACGGAGGCACCCACGCCTGGCGTGAGGACCGGCCCACGCTGGTCGCGCACCACGCCGCCACGTTCGCGGTGCTGGTCATGTGCGTTCTGCGGTTCGTGGTGCAGGGCTGGCTCTACCTGGCCGACTCCACCGGCTGGCTCGCGGTCGCCGACACCGTGATGGGCTTCCCGCTGACGGCGCTGGTCGCCGTGGTGGTCATCTGGGCCTTCCGCCGCTCCACCAAGCGCCTCATCAAGTCCGCCGAGCGGGCCTGACCGCGCCCGCCGGCCTCCGGGCTGCCCGCCCCGCCGCACACCGGCGCCCCCGACACCCCGCCGCGCGGGCCGACTCCCTCGGCCCGCGCGGCGGGGTGTCCGGCGCGTACCGCACACGCCCCCGTCGGCGCCGCGGGGCCGACGGCGGTCCCGCGCTCCCGGCCGAGCCCGCCGTCCCCTGTCCGGGAGGGCCTTTCCCCCCGCTGCGGAACACGGCCCCGGGGCGAGGATCCGGGCTTCGAGCCGGGCCCCGCCCGCACGGTGTGGATAGCATCGGTGCTAGCGGTTTCCCCGGCCTCGGCGGGAACGCGACCGCGTGAGCGCCGGGGGCCGCGTTCCGTGACGTCAACCCCCTGTCTACCGAGGTGGATGCCCCTATGTCCGACGATGCGTCCCCGTCCACTGCCGCCTCCGCCGGCAGCCCGCCGCAGATCGACACCACCCGGACCCACTCGGCCCGGATCTGGAACTACTGGATGGGCGGCAAGGACCACTACCCGATCGACCGCGAGGCGGGCGACGCGGTCGCCGCGGGTTTCCCCGAGATCGTGGACCTGGCCCGCACCAGCCGGGAGTTCCTGATCCGCGTCGTGACCCACCTGGCGGGCGAGGCGGGCATCCGCCAGTTCCTCGACATCGGCACGGGCATGCCCACCGCCAACAACACCCACGAGGTCGCCCAGTCGATCGCCCCGGAGGCCCGCGTGGTCTACGTGGACAACGACCCCCTCGTGCTCGCGCACGCCCGCGCGCTGCTGGTCGGCACACCCGAGGGGGTCACCGACTACGTCGACGCCGACCTGCGCGACCCCGACGCGATCCTGGAGCGGGCCGCCCGGACCCTGGACTTCGACCAGCCGGTCGCGCTCATGCTCATGGGAGTCCTGGGCCACGTGCCCGACGACGAGGTCCTGCCGGTCGTGCGCCGTCTGGTGGACGCGCTGCCCCCGGGCAGCTACCTGGCGAGCTACGACGGCACCAACACCAGCGAGGCCTACAACGAGGCCATCGAGGTGGGCAACAAGCAGGGCGTGGTGCCCTACCTCCTGCGCAGCCCGGAGGAGGTCGCCGCCCGCTTCGAGGGCCTGGAGCTCCTGGAGCCGGGCGTGGTCCCCTGCCCCCTGTGGCGTCCCGCCCCCATCGAGGTCGGCTCCCGGCGCGGCATGGACCAGTACGGCGGCGTGGCCCGCAAACCCTGACGCCGGGCGGTGCCGGTACCGCCCGCGCCCCGGCTTCGGGCGGAACCGGCGCGCGCTCAGTGCGCGGGGTGGACCTCAGCGCGGTCGACGGCTTGGGCGCCGGTGTCGGCGATCTGCGCCTTGAACTCGTAGTGACCGGCCGGGTCGTCGTCGGCCGCGCCGCCGCACGCTGACACCCCGCTCAGCCGACTCCCCGTTCGGGGGAACGGGGGCGCTCAGGACACCGCGACGTAGACGGTGTTGGACGCGTCGTGGTCCTGCTGGGGGTTGGGGAAGTCCACGACCTCCGCGCGCGCCGTGGTGAAGACATCCGCCAGCAGGGCGGTGAACTCCTCCTCCGGCGCGTCGTTGGACCACAGCGCGAAGACGCCGCCCGGCGTGAGCAGGCGCTCGCGCAGGCGGCGCAGCCCCTCGGCCGTGTACAGACCGGCGTGGCCCGGGTGGAGCAGGTGGCGCGGCGAGTGGTCGATGTCCACGATCACCGCGTGGAACGGCTCCGCGCCCAGGTCGGGGGCTGGCCCCGACCCGGCGCCGACCGAGGCGAAGAAGTCCCCGTGCTCCAGACGGCAGCGGGAGTCGGAGACCAGCGCCGCACCCGAGGGGATCAGCCCTTCGCGGTGCCAGTCGATGACCTCGCCCAGGGCCTCCACCACGACCAGGGAGCCCACGCGCGGGTCCTCCAGCACCGTGTGGGCGGTGTAGCCCAGGCCCAGGCCGCCCACGGCGACGCGCAGGCCGTCCGCCCCGTCCAGCTCGGCCAGGGCCAGCCGGGCCAGTTCGACCTCGGCAGCGGTGAACAGGCTCGACATCAGGAAGTCGTCGTCGAGTTTGATCTCGTAGACCTCCTTGCGGAAGAGGGGGTCGTGGCGGCGCCGGAGGCTGAGCTCCCCCATGGGGGTCGCCCGCCAGTCCAGTTCCTGAAAACGGGCGCTCATCCGCTTCTCCTGCTCGTCGTGGTGCTCGGGTCCCCTTCGTACCACGTACCAGAGGGGGCCGGGCAGCGTTCGGGGCCAGTCGGCGCAAGCCGGTGCCCGGCGCCCGGCGGGTCAGGGCCCCGTCGTGACCTGGGCGGTGAGGCCGTCCAGCACCACCTCACCCGCGTAGGCCCGGCCCGGGTCCTCCTCCAACAGGTACACCCGTGAGACCGTGACCGGGTGCCCGACGTCCTCGGGCACCTCCAGGCGCACGTCGCGCCAGCCCTCCCAGTCCACGGCGGGGCCCTCCAGGGAGTGGCCGACACCGTGCGCGTCGGTGAGGCCGAGCATGAGGCGGGCGCCGTTGCCGTCGCCGCGCACGCCCACCGTGAACGCGAAGGCCTGGCGGTCCGGGGCGAGCGGCTCCGGCGGGTGGGCGGAGGCGGTCCGGGTGCGGATGTCGCGGCTGAAGTCGTAGGCCAACGCCAGGCCGGGGCCGTCGCGCCCGGCCGCGGGGCGCAACTCGGCGCCGCCGCGCGCGGACCGCGCCGTCCACTCCCGGGCGTCCTCGAACTCCGCCAGGGGAGCCGTCCGCGTACCGATGGAGAACGGTATCCGCGTGCTCACCCCGCCCGCGCTCACGGTGAGGACTCCCGACCCCTCTCCAGTCCCCGACTCCTCTCCGGCCTCCGAACCCTCCCCGGCGCGCGGGCGCACCTCGAAGCCGCCGTCGCCCCGGTCCACGACCTCGACCAGGTCGGGGACGGCCCCGACCCGTGCGTCGACCGGTTCGACGGGCGCCCGCCGCCCGTCCCCGGTGACGCCGGTGAGCACGAAGGAGGCGGTGTCCTCGGCGGAGGCCATGCCCAGGCGCTGGGGCGCGGCGAGGAGCGAGTCCGGGGCGGGCAGCACCTCCAGGCCGACGGTGTCGCGGAGCGGCCCCGCCCGTCCCGTGACGGTCACCGGTCCGGGGTCGGCCGCCGCGAACCGGGGGCCGTCGCCGTGCCCGCTGGGCGCGGACAGCTCAAGTTCACCGGTGCGGTCGTCGGGGGAGCGGGGCGCGCCGGGCCCGGACGGTCCGAAGGCCTCGTCGTGCCCGGTGGCGGCCAGGGTGCGGTGCATGCCGGTGAACACGCGGCGGGGGTCGGCCTGGGGCGGCACGGGGGAGCCGTGTGCGGGCCGGGGCTCCAGGGCGGGCCGCAACCACATGCCCGAGGTCCGGGCCGAGCCCTCGGGCGCCGTGACCACCAGGCCGTCGGGGACCTCCCGGAGCCGGTCCCCGGCGCGGTTGCGCGGCACCGGACCGGTGCCGCCGGGTTCGCGCACGAGCAGGGTCGAGGACCCGCCGCCGTCCAGCTCCAGCGCCTGCTCGGCCCCGGACGCGGCGAGCAGCGCGGCGACCTCCGCGAGCGTGGATCCGGCGTGGCTACTGTTGCGCCCGTCCGCGGTCACCACGTGCATGACCCCGCCGTCCTCGGAGAACCCGATCGCGGTGCGCGGCGCGCGGGAGTCGTCCTCGACGGGGACGGGTTCGCCGTCGCGCACCAGCACGTGCCGTCCGCCCACGACGACGCGGGGTTCGACGCCCTCGGCCGTGAGGGTGTGCTCCACCTCGACCGGGTCGCCCTCGGACAGGGCGGCGATCCGCTCCGCCGACGAGCCGCGCGCCACCAGGACCTGCTCGTCCTCCTCGATCGGGCCGCTGCCCGGGGTGCCGCTTATCCGCTCGACCGCGCCCCCGGAGACCACTGCCTCGGCGACGGCCGTGTCACCCGGGTCGGCCCCGGGTTCGTGCACCGTGTGCGCGCGGGGGTGGTCGCCCCAGTCCGACGTGTACAGGCCGAGGCCGTCCGCGGGGACGGCGGAGGTGTTGAGGGCGTCGAGTTCGAGGTCCCCCGACGGCAGGGACGCGGTTCCGTCGAAGGAGACCCGGCGCACGCTGCCCCTGCCCCCGGCGTCGATGACCGCGGCGTTGGCGAACCCCGGGTCGGGCGAGGTGAGCAGGCGCCCGTCGCTCATCCCGGCGCCCAGCGGGGCCTGGGTCGCGCCGATGTCGAAGTAGCCGCCGTTGACCGCGGCGACCACGGTGGAGCCCTCCGGGGGGTCGGCGGCGGCGACCATGTCCGCCACCGTCGCGGGGGAGGTGAGGCCGCCCCCGTCGACGTACTCGACCCCGATGTCCTCGGTGAGGTCGACGGTGAGGAGGCTGGCGAACTGCTCCCCCTCGTCCCCCGTGGCGGGGATGGGGCCGGAGGCGAGGCCGACCCCGGCGGCGATTCTCTCCTCCACGGCCCCGGCGATCCCGCTCACCGGCGCGGTGGCGTCGGCCGCCACCGGGGACGACGGCGCGGCCAGGACCACGGGTACGACCAGTACGGCGACCACGGGGACGGCCGCGGAGCGGACGGGGCCCGGGGGCCTCGGACGGGACGGGTTCACGGGGCACCCCTTCGCGGGAGGGTTCGTCTGGGCGGTGGGCGGCGCGCCCGGTGCCCGGTCGTGCACATCCTCCACGACGGGTGCTCTTTCCAGCGGCGGTACACACCGGAGGGTGAGGACGTGGACACGGGGAGAAGAGCCCGAGGACTTTTCTCCCCGTGCCCCGGACACGGACTGCACGGTCCTCGAACGAACCGGTCCGGAACGCATGCTCTGACCTGCGAGGACGACGGGCGATACGGGATGCGGGTTCGTATACGGGAGTTCCGGCAGGCTTCCGTCGACGCGCTAGCGCTTACGCTTTCGGAACAGCAGGCCGTTTGCTGTGGCGACACCGGCGACCACGATCGCTGCCCCCGCCGACTGCAGGGCCGTGGGGTGCTCGCCCAGGACCAGCGCGGACAGGCCGAGCGCGAGTACCGGCTGGACCAGCAGCAGCCCACCGGTCGTCGTCAGCGGCAACGAGACGCTGCCGTGGTGGATCAACAGCCAGGCGGCCACCTGACCGAGCACCGCCAGGAGCGCGAGCAACAGCCACGACCGGACTGGGATCCCGTCCAGCTGGATACCGCCGGAGACCGGCGAGACCGCGACAGCGGCGACCGCGGCGGAGGCCGACGCCCAGGTCAGCGGTTGAACGAACAGACCCTGTCCGCGGCGTGCCGACCGGCGGGTGATGAACAGGTACACGCCGTAGCCGCAACCCGCCAGGACACCGAGCAGCACACCGATGCTCGTGTCCGGCCCTCGGAGGGAGGCGTTCCACAGCCCGCCGACCAGGCTGATCCCCAAGATCATCAGCGGGAGCGTGACGACGAAGCGCGTCGTGACCCTCTCCCGGTCGACGAGGAAGGCCAGCACGGGCAGAACCAGGACCTGTACGTTGACCAGGACGGTGCTGATCCCCGCGCCGACGTAGTAGATCGAGGCTGTCCAGGCGGCGTAGTCGATGCCCAGAGCGGCTCCGGCGGCGAGGGACCACAGCACACCGCCGCGTGAGAGTGCCCCCGACCGCGCCCGTTCCCGGAGCGCCAGGGGGACCAGCACGACCACGGCGATCGCGCACCGTGCCACCGCGGTCGTTGCGGCGTCGACGTCGGCCAGCTTCACCAGGACCGCCGAGGCCGAAAGGCACAGCGCTCCGGCCAGGACCAGGGACGACGCGACGATGGGGCCGTCCCTTCCCACCGTTGCGCCAGGGTGGGGAGTACTGTGCGACGGGCGTGGAGCGACAGAGGACATCACTCGACAGTAGGTGCGCACCTGGAGCCAGCACTACTTCATAGTTCTACCCATTTGTGTTAAGTACTCCTTATGACTATGGGATGGGACCGTCTCCGCGTACTGGACGCCGTGGCCCGGACGGGATCGGTGACCCGAGCCGCCACGGCACTGCGCATGACCGGCTCCGCCGTGTCACAGCAGTTGCGACGCATCGAAGCCGAGACGAGGACGAAGATCGTGGTGCCGGAGGGACGCGGTCTCCGTCTCACCGCGAAGGGAGAGGTACTCGCCGGATACGCTCGGCAGGTGGCCGAGGCCGTACGGAGGGCGGAGAACGATCTTCATCGCGACGAGACCTACATCGGCCATCTGCGTGTCGCGGCGATCGCCTCCGTCATCCGGAGCGTGCTCGGCTCCAGGCTGACCGCGTTCCAACGCGAATACCCCCGCGTGCGGGTGTCCGTCGAGGACGGGGAGACCGGAGACCACCTCGACCGCCTCGCCGCCGGTGCCGTCGACCTCGTGCTCGCCGAGTCCTGGAGCGCCTCCCCGCTGCGGCTGCCGACGGGTGTCATCGCGGAGCAGCTCACACGAGAAGCCGTGTTCATCGCGGTCCCGGTAGACCACCCCCTGTGTTCCCGTGGCTCTCTCGGCATCCGTGATCTGGCCGGAGAGCGCTGGGCGACCTGTGCCCAGGGTTCGGACGCCCACACCGCGCTCGAGCAGGTCGCGCGCCGACACGGCGTCGAGCTCGACGTGTCGTTCCACGTCGCCGACCATCTGACCCAGCTCGCCTTGGTGCGGGAGGGACTGGCCGTCGCCTGTGTCCCGATCCCGGCTGAGGACGGCGACCCGAGAATCGCCTGTCTGCCGCTCGACACCGAACTGCATCGCGACATTCTGCTTCTGGAGCGGGCACAGACCGCCTCGTTGGCGCTCCAGGCCCTCAGAACGTGCTTGGTGGACGGATCGCGGACCGCTTCCGCCGGCGTGGCGCCCTGACCGGGCCGTAGGTCGCCACGACGGCGGAAACCGTCTCCGTCTACCGCTTGCGCACCGGGTGGCCGCTGGCGATCGAGACGCGGTTGAAGGCGTTGATGAGGGTGGTGGTCCACTCCACCGCGGAGATCTGGGCGGTGGTCAGACGGGCCGCCGCGCGGGCGTTGACGGCCTGTCGGTCGACCGTCGGGTCGAGCACCGTCAACGACTCCGCCAGTTCGAGTGCGGCCCTCTGCTCATCGGTGAACAGTCCCGCTTCGCGCCAGGCGGGCAGCACGTCCAGGGTGCTCTGCTCCACCCCCGCCTCGCGCGCCTTGGGGAGGTGGACGCTCAGGCAGGTGGGGCACCCGTTGATCTGCGACACCCGGATGTTGACCAGTTCGATGGTGTCGTCGCCCAGGCCCGCCTGCCGTGCCGCGGTCCTGGAGGCCGCCGCGGCCTTGAGCATCGCCGCGTAGACCTCGGGGTGTTCCTTGTCGATGTAGGGGCGCTCCGCTCTCATGCGCCGCCCCCCTCGACGGTCTCCTCGACCAGGGCGAGGTCGGCAGGCCTCGGTCGACGGAACCGTCCGCCCTGTGCCGTGTACTCGTCGCCGTGCTCTCGCAGGTGCTTGGCGAAGAGCGGGCACACGGGGACGACGGTGAGGTCCCTGCGGGCGCTGTCGGCCAGCGCCTCACCGACCAGCAGCCCGGCCAGGCCCCGGCCGCCGAACTCCGGTGCGACCTCGGTGTGGAAGAAGACGCGCTCACCGGGGCCCCGGGGCGGGTCGACGAAGTCCGCGCGCCCGACGGGGGCGCCGTCGTCCAGGCTCACGGTGTAGGCGCTGACGGCGCGTGACTCGTCCAGCGCGATGTGGACGACGGCGCCGGTTCTGTCTGTTCGCGGCTCTCTCACGGAAGGCCTCTCTGGTGGGGACGGTGTTCGGCTCGGTCGGTGGCGGACAGGGGACGCCCGGCCCGGGTGGGGCGAGAGCGGGCCGTGGGCACGGGGACGGGTTCCGGGCGCGGCCGAAGGGCGATCCGCAGCGGGGGCGCGCCGTCGCGGCTCAGCCCGTCGCCGCTGATGTGTCCGGGGCGCCTCGGGCGGCGAGCAGTGAGGCGTGGGTGGGCGCGTCGGGCACGTGCGCGGGCCGCCCGGCGGCGAACTCCCTGCGCAGCACCGGAACGACCTCCTCGCCCAGCAGGTCGATCTGTTCCAGGACCGTCTTCAGGGGTGTGCCGACGCCGTCGACGTTGAAGAGTTGGCGCTGGTAGTGGCCGAAGCTGTCGCGGAAGGTCAGCGTGCGGTCGATGACCTCCTGCGGACTGCCGATGGTCAGCGGGGTCTGGTCCATGTACTCCTCCAGCGACGGCCCGCCGCCCATCAGGGGGTGGTGGTCGAAGTAGGGGCGGAACTCCTTCACCGCGTCCTGGGAGTTCTTGCGCATGAACACCTGTCCGCCCAGGCCGACGATAGCCTGCTCGGCCCTGCCGTGGCCGTAGTGCTCGAAGCGACGGCGGTAGAGCGAGATGAGCTTCTTGGTGTGCGTGGCGGGCCAGAAGATGTTGTTGTGGAAGAAGCCGTCCCCGTAGTAGGCGGCCTGCTCGGCGATCTCGGGGCTGCGGATGGAGCCGTGCCAGA
>NZ_LEKI01000280.1:0-3727 GCF_001029525.1 Nocardiopsis sp. RV163
GCGCGGGGCGGGTGAGGGCATCCCCCATTGTGGACGCCCCGCCCGCCCCGCGCGAGGACGGGCCGCGTTACCTCGGGTTCTCCCCGTCCCGGCGGGTCTCTCCGTCCGGCCGGGTCCGCTCGTTCTCCCGAGCGCGCTTGCGCAGGTACTCCGTCGCGGCTCCGGCGCCCTTGTCGATCCTGTCGTCCTGGGCGCCGCCGGTGACCTTCTTGGCGGCTCTGGCGGCCTTGCCGACCAGGCCCTGGGCGTGTTCGGCGTTGTCGTCGACGGCCTTCTTCAGCCGTTTGAACGCATCTCCGGTACCGGACATGTAATCCTCCCTCGATCCGTCCTGCCCTGTCGCGATACCCGGTTCCCGCCCCGTTCATGCAGGTGGGGCCTCCGGGGCGGGATCGGAGACCAGGTCACAGGCCCAGGACCACGGTGGCGATGGAGAAGTAGATGAGCAGGCCCGTGGCGTCCACGATGGTGGTCACCATCGGCGAGGACACCACCGCCGGATCCACGCCCACCTTGCGGGCGAACAGCGGCATGGACGAGCCGATGACCGCCGCCCACGTGCACACCGCGATCACCGCGCACGCCACGACCACGGCGACGTCCACGCCCACCAGCAGGGAACCGATGGCCAGGGCCAGCACTGCCAGGAGGAGTCCCAGCAGCAGGCCTACCCGGGCCTCCTTCCAGATCACCGAGGGCAGGTCGCGCACCCGGACCTCGCCCACGGCCAGTGCGCGCACGATCGCGGTGGCCGACTGGGCTCCGACGTTGCCGCCCGTGCCGATGAGCATCGGCACGAACAGGGCCAGGGCGGTGACCGCCTCCAGCGCCGATTCGAAGGCCTGCATCACGTTGACCGTGAGTGTGGCCGCCACGATGAGCAGCATCAGCCACACCGATCGCGCACCGACCAGGCGCAGCACCCCGACCGAGACGTAGTGTTCGCCGACCGGGCTCGCGCCGGACTGGAGGGCCATGTCCTCGGAGTCGGCGGCCTCGATGACCTCCAGGGCGTCGTCGAAGGTCAGCAGACCCACGAAGCGCTCCTCGGAGTCCACCACCGCCAGGGCGACCAGGTTGGCCTCCTGCATCAGGCGGGCGGCGTCCTCGACCGGCTCCGCGGCGCGCACGCGCGGCGCGAACACGTCCACGATGTCCTTGATCAGCTGTTCGTCGTCGCTGACCACAAGGTCTCCCAGCGTCACCGTCCCGACCATGCGGCGGCCGTCGCTGACCACCGGCAGGGTGTAGATGGTCTCGGCGTCGGCCCCCCGTGCACGCACGACCTCCAGGGCGCGGCCCACCGTGAGGTCGCGGTGCAGGATGACCGTCTCGGGGGTCATGTACCGGCCGACGGAGTCCTCGGGGTAGCCCAGCAGGGCTGCGGTCATCCTGCGTTCGGAGGGGCTGAGCCCGGCCAGGGCGCGGGTGGCGATCTTGGCGGGCGCCTCACCGATGAGGCGGGCCCGGTCGTCCGGGTCCATCTCCTCGAGGATCTCGTGGAAGGCCGTGTCGCGCAGCCCGAGCAGGATGGACTGCTGCTGGCCGGGGTCGAGTTCCTCGAAGACCTCCAGTTCGCGGTCCTTGTCCAGGAGCCGGAAGGGGATGATCGCCTCGCCGCCGTCCATGCGGGAGAGTTCGTCGGCGATCTCGTAGGGCCTGTGTTCGGCCAACCAGAGCCGGATACCGGTCAGGTCGTTGTTCTCGACCAGATCGATCAGTTCTTCAGCGCGCTCGCCTTCTGACATGCGAAGCACCCCCTCGCATTCTTCTGCGCCCGGTGGCAAGCACCACGGGCGGCACCGGATCCTGGGAAAAGCGGTGGGCCGGTGGTTCCACGGCCCCGCTCCGGTCCCGTCGTCACTGGTGTGGTGAACCGTGCGTCGGGTGGGTCTTCCGGGGGCGGAAAGGGTGGGCACGGTGATCCGGGGACGTGTACGGTCTGACCGCCGTACGCGGGACGGGGAGCACCCCGACCCTACCCGTCGGAGTGCTCTGAGGGCACACCGGCCGACTCACCAGCGTGCCAGCAGCGGCCCGACGGGTCAGTCACGCCAGAGGACGACCAGGGCGCAGTCGTCGTTCTTGTCCCTGCTGAGGGTGTCCACGATCTCGTCCGCCCCTGTGGCGAAACCGCGCGGGACGAGCTGCTCGGCCGCGCCGAGGAGGCGGTCGATCCCGGCGTCGAGGTCCTCGCCCGGGGTCTCGATGAGGCCGTCGGTGCAGAGCATGATGGCGTCGCCGGGCCGGAGCCTGCCCTCGACGGAGGCGTAGGTCATCTCGGGGATGACGCCGAGGACCACGCCCTTGGCCTCGGTGGTGCTCCACAGCCCGCCGCCGCTGTCGTAGTGCAGCGCGGGCGGGTGTCCGGCGGAGGCGATCTGGTACTCGCCGGTGTCCAGGTCGACGCTCAGGTGCACGGCGGTGACGAAGCCCTCGCCACCGCTGTTGCGCATGAGGTAGTCGTTGCAGTGGGCCAGGAAGTCGCGGGTGGGGACGGCCCCGATCAGTCCGCTGAAGGCCCCGGAGAGCAGCAGGGCCCGGGTTCCGGCGTCCACGCCCTTTCCGGAGACGTCCACGACGGCCACGTCCAGCCGGTTCTCCCTGCGGATGGAGACGACGAAGTCGCCGCCGAAGGACGAGCCGCCCGCCTGGCGCAGGACGGCGGTGCGCCCCCAGCCCTCGGGCAGCCGGGGCAGCTTGCCCTGGCGGCGCAGGCGGTCGCGCAGGTCCAGCAGCATCATCTCGCCGCTGAGCCCCTGGACGCCGAGGCGCTCGCGCACCCCCGACAGCAGATAGGACAGGACCGCGGTGACGCCGATGGTGACCAGCAGGCCGGGGCCCACCTGTCCGAAGTCGAGCATGAAGGCGACGAAGACCAGGACGGCGGCGACCACGGCCAGCAGGAAGGCCAGGCTCTTGCGCTTGAGCAGGAGGCCGCCCGCGAGCACGGTGAGGATGGTGGAACTGGGCGGGAACCAGCCGGCGGGACCCCACACGGCCCCGACGCCGATACCGACGGCCAGGGCGACGAGGGTGATCAGGACGAGCCGGTATCGGAACAGCACCTTGCGCCGGAGCACCGCGACGAGCCGCTGCGCGGCGGAGCGCAGTAGCCGGGTGGTCTTGGCGGTCGGTGTGGGCTTCATGTGTCCCCTGCGTTGCACACCCGCTCACCAGCGGGGGTTCGGTTCTCGGACGGCACGGTCGGGATGGGCGCGGGGGCCGCGTCGCCGCCGGGGGCCGGCGTACGGGGCTGTGTGGGGCACGCCCTGGCCGTGGTGGTCGGAGGTGCCGACCGGAGGGCACCGCCGCGCCGCGGGCAGCGAGGCCCGCAACTGTGCACGAACTGTAGCGCGGGGGGTGTCGCCGTGGCACGTGCAACCAGCGGTGTTCTCCGCCCAAACCGAGGATTTGGGTTCAGCCGATAACCGAGCGTGTGGTTTACGGGCATCGTTCCGGCGTCCGAAAACCGTTCCGTAAGCCGGGGTGTCCATTCCTCTCGGACGCTCCCGCGAGGTCGGGCTCCCCGCCGCCGGCCGGGTCCGCGCCCCGTCGGCGCGGTCCGCCTCCAGGGTCCCACGGTGCCGCGGCGCGGACCGGGGACTCTCGTCGCCGGCCCGCGCCGGAGGTCGCTCAGCGCGCACGGACGCCCCCGCGGGCGGCCTCGAAGGGCAACCGGGCGGGGAAGGAAGCCGCCGCGCGCGGCCTCTGTTGAGGGCGGCGG
>NZ_LEKI01000281.1:0-3682 GCF_001029525.1 Nocardiopsis sp. RV163
GACGAGGGACCGTCCGCGCTGGCCAAGCGGAGTCCGGGCGCGAACACCGTGCGCCCCGCGCCCCCGGCCGCGTCGGTTCCGGTCCCCGGAAGCGTGCGCGAACGCCTGCGCTCACTGGGCACCGACCACACGACGGCCGTGGCGGCCGACGAAGAGGCGGCCCGATGAGCACGACCGGACGACCCCGTCCGGCCCGCGGCGGCGAACCGCCCGCCGGGGGACAAGAGGCGGGCGGCCTGACCGCCCTGCCCAAGCGCACCCCGTCCCCGGTGCCCCGGGGGCCGCGCCCCCGGCCGGGGGTGTTCGGCCCCGAGGAGCCCGAACCCGGGCCGATCGCCGCCCTGCGCCGTGCGCAGCGCGCGGCGGTGCCCCTGGAGAGGGTGCGCCGCGCGCTTCAGGACCTGGACGCCCACACCGGCCGCACGGCGCGGCCGACCGACGAGCACGGGAGCATGTAGATGGTTCAGGGTCAGATCGCCGAGGAGCTGGCGCGGCTGCGCGAGCACGTCGTCGGCGTGACCGACAGCGCCGTGGCCGCCTCCGACGGCATGCTGGTGGCCTCCGACATCCAGGGCGGTCGCCCCCACGCGCTGGCCGCGCTCGCCGCCGCATCCCTGGGCCTGGGCAAGCGCACCGGCGACGAGACGGGGCTGGGGCCGCTGCGCGAGGTCGTCACCCGCTGCCAGGGCGGCTACGCGGTCGTCTACGCGGTCGGGATGGAGGCCCTGCTCGTCGTGCTGGGCGACGAGGGCATGGACACCGCCGCCCTGCGCCGCGAGTCCCGGCTGACGGTGGAGCGCGTGGGCTCGCTGCTGGAGGTCACCGCCGCGGGCTGAGGCCCCGGCGGCGGGGCCCTCCCGGGCCCGGCCCGCCGCCCCACGGACGGCGGACCCGGCACGGGCCAGGGGCCGCCTGCTTCGCGCGCGGGCCGGTCAGGCGCCGACGTAGGCCGCGAGGTGCTCGCCGGTGAGGGTGGAGCGGGCGGCGACGAGGTCGGCGGGCGTGCCCTCGAACACGACCCGGCCGCCGTCGTGGCCCGCCCCGGGGCCCAGGTCGATGATCCAGTCTGCGTGCGCCATGACCGCCTGGTGGTGCTCGACGACCACGACCGACTTCCCCGAGTCGACGAGCCGGTCGAGCAGGCCGAGCAGCTGTTCGACGTCGGCCAGGTGCAGGCCGCTGGTCGGTTCGTCCAGGACGTAGACGCCGCCCTCCCCGGCCATGTGGACGGCCAGCTTGAGCCGCTGCCGCTCGCCGCCGGACAGGGTGGTCAGCGGCTGGCCGACCCTGAGGTAGCCCAGGCCGACCTCCTCCAAACGCCGCAGGATCCGCTCGGCGGCGGGCACCTTCGCGCCCTCTCCGCCGAAGAACGCGCGGGCCTCGGCCACCGACATCGCGAGCACCTCGCTGATGTCGCGGCCGCCGTCCGGGCCGCCCAGGCGGTACTCCAGCACCTGCGGCTGGAACCTCCTGCCCTCGCACTCCTCGCACGGCGAGGCGACCGTGTCCATCATGGCCAGGTCGGTGTAGAGCACTCCGGCGCCGTTGCAGGCCGGGCAGGCGCCCTCGGAGTTGGGGCTGAACAGCGCCGGCTTGACGCCGTTGGCCTTGGCGAAGGCCTTGCGGACGGGGTCGAGCAGCCCGGTGTAGGTGGCCGGGTTGCTGCGCCGCGAGCCGCGGATCGCGCCCTGGTCCACCGACACCACGCCCGCGCCCGCGGTCATCGACCCGTGGACCAGCGAACTCTTGCCGCTGCCCGCCACGCCGGTGACCACGCACAGCACGCCCAGCGGCACGTCCACGTCCACGCCGCGCAGGTTGTTGGCGTCGGCGCCGCGGATCTCCAGGGCGTCCCGGGGCGCGCGCGTCTTCGGCTTGAGCCGGGCCCGGTCGTCGAGGTGTCGGCCGGTGGGGGTGCCGCTGGCGCGCAGCCCCTCGACGCCGCCCTCGAAGACGATCCGCCCCCCGTCGTCACCGGCGCCGGGCCCCAGGTCCACCACGTGGTCGGCGATCGCGATGGTCTCCGGCTTGTGCTCCACGACCAGTACGGTGTTGCCCTTGTCGCGCAGCCGCAGCAGCAGGCGGTTCATCCGCTCGATGTCGTGCGGGTGCAGTCCCACGGTGGGCTCGTCGAAGACGTAGGTGACGTCGGTGAGCGAGGAGCCCAGGTGGCGGATCATCTTGGTGCGCTGGGCCTCGCCGCCCGAGAGCGTGCCCGAGGAGCGGTCGAGCGAGAGGTAGCCCAGCCCGATCTCCACGAACGAGTCGAGCGTGTGCCCCAGTTTGTCCAGCAGGGGCCCCGCGGACGGCTCGTCGAGGCCGCGGACCCACTCGGCGAGGTCGCTGATCTGCATCGCGCACGCGTCGGCGATGCTGGTCCCGCGGATCTTGGAGGACCGGGCCGCCTCGCTCAGGCGGGTGCCGTCGCACGCGGGGCAGGCGGTGAAGGTGACAGCCCGGTCCACGAACTCCCGGATGTGCGGCTGCATCGCCTCGCGGTCCTTGGACAGGAACGACTTCCTGATCTTGGGGATCACCCCCTCGTAGGTGAGGTTGACGCCCTCGACCTTCACCTTGACCGGCTCCTTGTGCAGGAAGTCGGCGAGTTCCCCCTCGGTGTAGTCGCGGATCGGCTTGTGGGGGTCCACGAAGCCCGACTCGGCGTAGACCCGCACCGTCCAGAAGTTGTCCGACTTCCAGCCGGGGATGGTGAACGCGCCCTCAGCGATCGACTTGGAGTCGTCGTAGAGCTGGGTGAGGTCGATGTCGGAGACCGTGCCCCGCCCCTCGCAGTGCGTGCACATGCCGCCGGTGCGGCTGAAGGTCTGCCTCACGGCCTTGCCGGTGCCCACCTTGACGGCGCCGCTGGCCTGGACCGAGGCGACGTTGAACGCGAACGCGTTGGGCGAGCCGATGCGCGGTTCCCCGAGGCGGCTGAAGAGGACGCGCAGCAGCGAGTTGGCGTCGGTGGCGGTGCCGACCGTGGAGCGGACGTTGGCGCCCATCCGCTCCTGGTCGATGATGATCGCCGTGGTCAGCCCGTCGAGGACGTCGACGTCGGGCCGGGCCATCGTCGGCATGAGGCCCTGCACGAAGGCGCTGTAGGTCTCGTTGATCATCCGCTGCGACTCCGCGGCGATGGTGTTGAACACCAGGGAGCTCTTGCCCGAGCCGGAGACGCCGGTGAACACGGTCAGGCGGCGTTTGGGTATCTCGACGCTGACGTCCCGGAGGTTGTTCTCTCGCGCGCCGTACACGCGGATCAGGTCGTGGCTGTCGGCGGCGTGCGGCTCGGGCGCCTCCGCGTCCGCCCTGGTGGCCGTGCTCATCGTGATCTCCCTCGGTCGGGTGAGGCCTCTGCGTCGGCGTCGTCCGGATCGGTCCCACCAGTGCCGGGCGGCGGCCGTCGCGCGCCGGTCCGTGTGACCGGTGGGGTCCGTGGTGACAACGCTAGACGGGGGAGCGGGGGCGGCGCTTCTCGATTCCTGACCGGACGGCCGCAGGTGTCGCCTGTGTGATGCGAGGGGGCGGCTCGGGTCAGTCCATGGCGGCGCGGCCGTGGCGCCAGTAGCCGATGAAGGCGATGTCGTCCTTGGGGATGTGGTGTCGGCGGACGAGGGTGCGGCGCAGTTCGGTGGGCAGGGTGTTCTCTCCCGCGACGAAGCAGTAGGGGCGTCCTCGG
>NZ_LEKI01000282.1:0-3637 GCF_001029525.1 Nocardiopsis sp. RV163
CTCCCCGCCCCCACCCGCGGCCTGGGAAGCGGCGCACACGCACCGGTGTTGACGCTTGCGTGGCGAATAGGCAAGCAGAACGAGGCTGTTCATGACAATGATGTCCGGCAGGCCCTCCTACAGGGCCCTGGTCAACGACGGGAGCGCGAAGGGGCAGTCACTGCCCCCCGGGATCACCCGACGCATCATCTCCTACGCCCGCCCGCACTGGCGGGTGATCCTGTGCTTCCTGCTGGTGACGACGGTCGGAGCCGGGATCGTGGTCGCCAACCCGCTCCTGCTCAGGGCCATCATCGACCGCGGCATCCTGCCCGGGAACACCGGGCTGGTGGTGTGGCTGGCGCTCGCGGCGGCGGGTCTGGCGGTGCTGGAGAGCGGGCTGACCCTGCTCGGCAGGTGGCTGTCCTCCCGGATCGGTGAGGGGGTCATCTACCAGTTGCGCACGCAGGTGTTCACCCACGTGCAGCGGATGCCGGTGGCCTTCTTCACCCGTACGCAGACGGGATCGCTGATCAGCCGCCTGAACACGGACGTGGTGGGCGCGCAGCGGGCGATCACCTCCGTCCTGCAGTCGGTGGTGTCCAACCTGGTGAGCGCGACCGCGGTGATCGTGACGATGCTCGCCCTGTCGTGGCAGGTGACGCTGATCGCGCTGGCCCTGGTCCCGCTGTTCGTGGTCCCCGCCAAGGTGATCGGGCGGCGGCTGGCGCACATCTCCCGCGACGCGATGGACACCAACGCGGACATGAGCTCGCTGATGACCGAGCGGTTCAACGTCGGCGGGGCGATGCTGGTCAAGCTGTACGGGCGCCCCGAGGAGGAGTCGGCGGGGTTCGCCCGGCGCGCGAGCCGTGTCCGCGACCTGGGCGTGCGCCAGGCGGTGTTCGGCTCGCTGCTGTTCAGCATGCTGGGCCTGATCACGGCGCTGGCCATGGCGATGGTCTACGGGGTCGGCGGCGTGCTGGCGATCGGCGGGGCCTTCGAGGTGGGCACGCTGGTGGCACTGACCACACTGCTCGCCCGCCTGTACGGGCCGGTGACGACGCTGTCCAACGTGCACGTGGAGATCATGACCGCGCTGGTCTCCTTCGACCGGGTCTTCGAGGTGCTGGACCTGGAGCCGGGCATCAAGGAGAGCCCCGACGCCCGGGACCTGCCCGGGGGGCGTCTGGGCGTGGAGTTCGACAACGTGTCGTTCCGCTACCCGGCGGCGAAGGAGTCGTCGGTGGCGTCGCTGGAGCTGACTCCTCAGGCGTCGGTGGACGAGGACACCCAGGTGCTGAGCGGGGTGTCGTTCCGGGCGGAGCCGGGGACGATGGTGGCCCTGGTGGGACCGTCCGGAGCGGGCAAGACGACGCTGACGCACCTGGTGTCGCGCCTGTACGACCCGACCGAGGGCCGGGTGCTCGTCGGCGGGCTGGACCTGCGCGAGGTGACCGGCGACTCGCTGCGCGAGGCGGTCGGCGTGGTCACCCAGGACGCTCAGCTGTTCCACGACACCGTGGGGGCGAACCTGCGGTACGCGCGGCCGGAGGCGACCGACGGCGAACTGGAGGAGGTGCTGCGGATGGCACGGCTGGGCACCCTCCTGGACCAGCTGCCCAACGGGCTGGACACGATGGTCGGCGACCGGGGGTACCGGCTCTCAGGCGGTGAGAAGCAGAGGCTGGCGATCGCGCGGCTGCTGCTGAAGGCGCCCTCGGTGGTGGTGTTGGACGAGGCGACGGCCCATCTGGACTCCGGGTCCGAGGCGGCCGTACAGGAGGCGCTGTCCGTGGCGCTGGAGGGCAGGACCTCGCTCGTGATCGCGCACCGGCTGGCGACGGTGCGCGAAGCGGACCAGATCCTGGTGCTGGAGGACGGCCGGATCCTGGAGCGCGGCACGCACGACGAGTTGCTGGACCAGGGCGGGCTGTACACCGCGCTGTACCGGACCCAGTTCGCGCCGCAGGGCCGGTAAGCGCCCGTGCCGGGGACCGGCCCGTTGGGACGGTTTCCGGCGCGTCCGGTCGGCCGGCCATCGGGAAGGCTGTCCGGCGCCGGGGGTGTGGCTGCCGGGGCCCGGGGCCGGTCCCCCCTCGGCCTAGCCGCCCTTCTTTGACTTCTCGTCCTTGGCCTTCTTGGCCTTTTTGGCCTTCTCGTCGTCCTTCTTGCCCTTCTTGCCCTTCTTGGACTTCTCGTCCTTCTTCTTCCCGCCGCTCTTGCCCGGTCGGGCGGCATCCGTGCGCCTGTCCTTCTTGCGTTCCTTCTTGCGTTCCTTCTTGGCCGCCTTGGAGTGCTTGGGTTTCTTGCGCTTCTTCGGCTTCTTGGCGTCCTTGGAGGTCAGGTGGTCGGCCAGGACGGCGGGCAGCGGTGCGATCCCGGGCCCGCCCTCGAAGATCCAGTCGTCGACGGCCTCGACCAGCTTGTCCTCGGTGACCTCCCCCAACCACACCGGGCGGCCTCCTGCGGCCCGCCCGGCCGAGGACGGCTGGACGACCACCACGTTGGCCTGGAAGCAGATGCCCAGGCACTTGCTGGTGCGGACGGGAACGCTGCGTCCGGAGTGGTCGTCGATGGCCCTGAGGCGGGCGAGTTGCGCCTTGTGGTCCACCCCGGGGACCTTCTTCTTGGTGCCGCAGCAGCAGCCCCGGCACACCGTTAGCTGACAGGGACGTCCTTGGGCCGTGTCCACTCTTCTCCCTTCACGCTCCCGCCGAACCCCAGGAACCGTTAGGTTCGCCTTACCTCATCACCCTAATCCTTGGTCGGAACCGCCTGACCAGCGGGCACGCCTCCGGCCCCGGGCACCGGCGCGCTCCTGTGCCCGGGGCCGGTGACCACCACGGGACGCCAGGTCTCGGGCAGCCCCGCGCCGCCGTCCCGGCCGTTCCACCCCGGCGCCCACACGAACGGCAGCCCGGCGGCGAAGAGCGGACCCGGCCGGTCCATGAGCTGCATCCGCACCTGGGGCTCGGTGCAGGAACCGGAGTTCCCGCAGCGGGCCACCGTCTGACCCGCCCGCACGCGGTCGCCGCGGCGGACCGCCAGCGATCCGCGCTCCAGGTGGCCCAGGAGTACGTAGGCGCCGCCCACGTCGATCACCAGATGGTTGCCGAGCGGTCCGGCCGGGCCGCGCAGCTCCCGCAACGTGTTCTCCACGACCGAGCCGAACAGCCACGGCCAGGAGTTGCGGCTGCGGTGGTCGCGCCGACCCCCGCGAGCGGTCACCACCGTCCCGTCGGCGGGCGCGTGGACGGGCTGGCCGAAGGCCGGGAAGTCGCCCGGCGGGCGGCTGAGCGGCCGCCAGCCGATGTCGGGGCGGGCACCCGCGCCGGGTTCGGCGACCAGGCCCAGTGCGTGGGTCTGCCCGTAGGCGTGGCTGCCCTGGCTCGGCACGCTGTCCAGGGGGCTGGTGAGCGCCATCCACCTGCCCCGCACGGGCGGTTCCAGCACCCGGGGCTCGCACCGCACGGTGCCCAGCCGCAGGTACACGGCCAGCGCGGCGGCGAACAGGACGCTGCCCACCCACCAGGAGAGGCCGAGGTAACCGGCGAGGAGGGCGGGGGTGGCCGTCCACATCAGCGGCATGCGGACCCTGGCGAGCAGCAGCGGCCAGCGGGGGACGGGACGTCCGGAGGGGGCCGGGGAACGGCGC